>DATMMB010000145.1:0-11857 GCA_035569895.1 Solirubrobacteraceae bacterium
CGTGCACGCGCGATTGGAACTGGATCGCGTAGTCGACGGCGAGCCCGACGAGCACTGGCAGCACCGCGACCTGGGCGACCGTCAGCGAGGCGCCGAGCGCGGCGAGCGCGGCGAAGGTGAGCGCCACCGCGAGCGTCGCGATCGCCAGCGGCAGCATCCGTGGGCGCCCGCGAAACACGAGGCCGAGCGCGAGCGCCATCGCGAGCAGCGCCGCCGCGAGCAGCAGCTCAATCGAGTGGGCGATCGAGTCGGCGAGCTCGCTGACGATCACCGGCTGGCCGGTGATCAGGTAGCGCTCGCCGTGCTGTAGGCGCCACTGCGGCATCTGCAGCGCGCGGCGGATCAGCGCGAGCGTGCGCGCGCGCTGCGCTTCGCTCAGTCCCGCCCGCATCCGCACCGACACGAGCGCCGTTTCGCGCCCTGGGAAGAGGTAGGCGAAGCGCTGCTTGGGCGTGCCCGGCTGCGGGGCGGCGTTGTCAAACACGAGCGTGTACACGAAGCCGGGGTCGTTCAGCGTCGGCGGTTCGCTGATGCCGTACTCGGCGCCGAGCAACTCGATCTCCTGGGCGTAGCGTTCGCGCGTGACCTTCCCCGCTTCGGCGCCGAGCTTCTGCGCTTCGGCGGCGGGACGGCCCTGCACCAGCGCGAGGCGACGCACAGCCCGTTCGTTCGCCGACGCTTCGTGCTCGGCGCGGTTGCCCTGCGCGGTGAGCAGCGCGTCGATCTGCGCCACCGCCTCGTTGACGAACGTGGCGGGCCCAACCACCACCTTCACGGTGTGCAGGCGGTCGAGCTGGCCGCAGGGGCCGTTCGCGCCGCCCTCGCGCGCCAGCCCCGCCGCCGGCACCCTCCCCGCCAGGCACCCCTCGAGCCCGAGCAAGCGGTCGATATCAGAGCTGAGCAGCAGCTCCTCGAGGTTTCCCTGCACCATCACGTCTACCGGCTCTTCACCGAAGGAGCGGTAGTAGCGCTGGGTGGCGCGATAGCCGGCGCTGGAGCGCCCGACGAACGTGTCGGTGGCGGCACTGGAGTGCAGGCCGAGCGCGAGTGCGGCGGCGCCCGCGCCGAGCACCGCCATCAGCGCCACCGTCAGCCACGGCCGGCGGGCCGCCGCAGCGGCGAGGGTCGAGAGCGCTCTGGCGACGGGGCTCATGTCCTAGAGAGGCTAGCCCTGCAAGCGCGGTCGCGAGGAGGCCGAGCGCTCGGGGGGCCGTGACGGAGCCGCAGCCCGCGCGGACGATCGCCAAATGACACAGAATCCACTCAAACCTCAGTGCCTCCCCACAAGGGCCGGCTTTGCCGGCCCGGGCCTGGGAACCCCGTAGCGGGAGGGGGCACGCAACGGGAGGGGGGCAGGCTCCCCTCCCGACCTCCCCCCAGAAAAGTCAGTCCCGCCCGCCCCGGGCCCGCCCTCCCCCAGCTCACTCCATCCCGAGCGGGCCGGCTGAGTCACCGGAGAGGAACTGGCGCACGAACGGGTTCTCCGAGGCGAACAGCTCCGCGGCCGGCCCGGAGTCGACGATCCGCCCGCGCCACAGGATCGCGATGTGCTCGGCGACGCGCCGCGCGCTGAGGATGTCGTGCGTGATCACCACATAGGTGCCGCCATTCTCGGCGTGCACCTCCTTGATTAGCTCGCACAGCAGCGCCGTGCGCACGGGGTCGAGACCGGAGTCGGGCTCGTCGAACAGCACGATCTCGGGGTCGAGCACGAGCGCACGCGCGAACCCGGCGCGCTTGCGCATCCCGCCGGAGAGCTCGTTGGGCATCTTCTCGTTGGCGTCGCCGAGCCCCACCTCGCGCAGGCGGCGGTTGACGATCTCGGCGATCTCCTCCTCGCCCTTCTCGGTGTGCTGGCGCAGCGGGAAGGCGACGTTGTCGTAGAGGTTGAGCGAGCCGAACAGCGCGCCGTCCTGGAACAGCACGCCGAACTTCTTGCGCAGCTCGAAAAGGTCGTCGTCCGCTAGCGAGGGGATCGACTGGCCGGTGACGATCACGTCGCCCTGGTCGGGGTAGAGCAGGCCGACGATGTGCTTGATGCACACCGACTTGCCGGTGCCGGAAGGGCCGAGGATCATCGACACCTGGCCTTCGGGAATGCCGAGGTTCAGGCCGCGCAGCACCCGGTTGGAGCCGAACGCCTTGTGCACGTCGATGAACTCGATCGCGTCGGGGACCTCGCTGGGGCGGCTGCCGCCCGTGTGGTACTGAAAGACCTCGGCCTCGTCGGCGTCGGGCTGGCGCTCGATCGGCATCAATAGACCTCCGCTGCATCGGGCTGGCGCGCGACCGGCATCAGTCGACCTTCGTGCGGCGCGCGCCCCGACCTCCCGCGCGCGCGGCCGCTCGGTAGAGACGGGCTGCCGATGACCGGCGGGTGCGAGCGGCGGACCGACTCATCGCGCGACTCAGCCTCCGATCGGCGCGCGCGGGTTGGCGCCCCAGAAGAACTGGGTGCCGAGCATCCCGATCAGGTGCACGAGCACGATGTTCATCACCATCGACTTCGCCGTCGCCGTGCCGACCCCGACGGGGCCACCGGAGGCGTTGTAGCCGTAATAGCAGCCGACTAGCACGATCGCGGTCGCCATCACCATCGCCTTGATCAGGCTGTAGATGAAGTCGGGCGGGTTTTGGAACTGCCAGAAGATCAGCTCATACCCGCCAGAGGACACCACCCCCACCTGCTGCACCACGGCAAGGTAGGAGGCGAGGAAGGCGCCGCCGATGCCGGCGAGGTACAAGAACGGCAGCACCAGCCAAGCAGCGAGCAGGCGTGTGCCGCACAGGAACGTGAGCGAGTCGATCCCCATCACCTCGAGCGCGTCGATCTCGTCGGAGATCCGCATCGCGCCGAGCTCGGCGACGATCCCGGTGCCGACCTTCGCCGACATCATGTAGCCGAACGCATAGGGGATGATCTCGCGCAGGTCGCACCACGCGGTGAACACGCCGGAGTAGGCGGGCGCGCCCTGCGCCTCGGTGAAGTAGGCGCCCTGGATGCCGCACTGCAGCCCCAGGATGAACATCAGCGCCCAGATGATGATCGTCGAGGAGATGATCAGGATGCCCGCCTGGCGCAGCGCCTCGCCGAAGAAGCGAAACACGCGCAGGCTGTAGACGTCGCCCATCACTTTGCCGGCGAAGCCGGCGATCTCGCCGGTGGCGCCGATCCATTCGCGCGGGACTGCCAGCCATTCGTTCATCGCCAGTGACCTCCCCTCAGCCCATCCGACGAATGGCTCATCGTCCCTGACGAGACTCGGAAGCCCACCCACCCCCGCGTGGCGTGCTCGGCACGCGAACGACTGAAGACGCCGTCAGAGGCGATGAGACGCCGCCGGATCATTTGATCACCAGGATCTGCGGGTGCGTGGCGAGCAGCGTCTGCTCGAACACGTAGTCGAACGCGAAGATCGCGAGGAACGAGACGACCACCGCCTGGTTGACGGCGCGACCGACGCCCTCGGCGCCGCCGGAGGCGGTCATGCCCTTGTAGCAGCACACGATCGCGATGATCGCCCCGAAGATCGTCGCCTTCAGCACCGAACCCCACATGTCTGTGGTGTCGGCGTTGGCGAAGAACGTGTTCCAGAACGGCCCGAGCGGGTAGCCGTTGACGAGCTCGGCGAGCAGCCCGCCGAAGATCCCGAACAGGATCGCGTAGATGTTGAACAGGCCGGTCACCAGCATCAGCGCGAGGAACCGAGGCACGACGAGGTTCTTGATCGGGTCGACGCCGAGCACTTGCAGCGCGTCGAGCTCCTCGCGGATCTTGCGGGCGCCGAGGTCGGCGGTGATCGCGGTGCCCGCGACCCCGGCGAGCACGATCGCGGTCACGTCAGGGCCGATCTCGCGCACGGCGCCGAGCACGAAGAAGCCGCCGAGACGGTCGAGCGCGCCGAACAGCGTCAGGAAGTTGGCCGCCTGCAGGCCCGGGGCGGCGTAGTCGATGCACACCGTCGAGACGAGCAGCGGAAACCAGCAGAGGCGCAGCGCGAACATGAACTGCGAGACGAACTCCCCCCCGTACGGGTAGGGAGGACGCAACGCCGATCTGACCGTGCGCCCGGTCAGGATCATCATGTCGCCTACTTCCTCGAGAAAGTTCCTCGTTGGGAGGAACGCCCGCTCCGCGGCGCTGCGTACCACTGCGCTACCTACCCCTCCTCGGGTGGACTATGTTCCGGCATGTGTACGCCGATAGTAGAACTCTACGCGATGCGGGGGCGGCGCGCCACCCCTTCTTCGCAACAACTGACTGTGCGTCCGCGGCGCGGCCTTGGGTGCATGCGTGCGTGCGGACCGGTGAGTGGGCGGGCGAGCAGGAGGATGGCACCAAATCGCTGGTATCGTGACCGCGCTGTGAGGGGGAGTCGCGCACTTGGTGGCGGTCTGCTCGGCGTCTGTGGGGCGCTCGCGGTAGTGATCGCCAGCGGCTGCGGCGGATCGAGCGATCGCGATGCCGCCGAACCGAATGGCCGCTACACGGTGCGGGTGACGCACGCAAGCTTCCCCACCGAGCAGGCGGTGGCGCGCCCAACCGAGCTGGCGCTGGGCGTGCACAACCCCGGCACACGCACGCTGCCCGACGTGACCGTAGCGGTCACCTCGTTCGACTACCGCAGCGACTACCCCAACCTCGCCAGCTCCCAGCGCCCCGTGTGGGTCGTCAACGAAGGCCCGGGGCGCATCGCGAGCCCGCGGGTGGAAACCGTGCAGGTGGACCCCCCCGGGAGCGGCGCCACCGCCGACTACACCGTGTGGGCGCTCGGCCCGCTTGCGCCCGGCGCCACGCGCGACTTCGTGTGGAACGTCTCCCCCGTCAAGCCGGGCATGCACCGGCTCTCCTACCGGGTGTACGCGGGCCTCGACGGCAAGGCCCGGGCCGAGCTCGCCGACGGCTCCCCGCCGGCGGGGAGCTTCACCGTGGATATCGCCGGCCGCCCGCCGCAGACGCACTTCGACCCCGCGACCGGCAAGGTCGTGCCGGGGCCGTACGTGCCCTCGGAAAGCTGACGCCCGGCGCAACCGAAGCGCGCGCCGCCGCCGTGGGGCATGGATGCCCCACGCACGCCCGGCGCATACGCCGAACCGGCCCGCGCGGACGATCCCCCTCCCCTTTTGGCCTCCTGTCGAAAGATCGCGACGCGGATTTCGCCAGGGGAGCGGTCCCGGCGGGCGCGCGGGGCTCTACGATGCATGATCGGCCCGACCCTCGGCGGGATCGGCCTGCGCAGGGCCGGCGGCACAGCACCCGCGAGAGCCGCTCTGCCCGACGCCACCACAGATCGCGACGAGGAGGAACGTAAGCCCCCCATGCCCAGGACACGCCAGCAGAACGTCACCGCCGCCCAGTGGAGCGCCAACGGCGCCGCGCTCGGCTCGCTCGACCTCACCCTCCCCGGCAACCAGGTGTTCGCCGAGAACGTGTTCTCCCCCGTGGTGCAGCGCGCGCGGCTGCCCAAGGACGTCTACAAGGCGCTGCAGAAGACGCTCGCGCGCGGCGAGGCGCTGGACACCTCGCTCGCCGACGCGGTCGCGCAGGCGATGAAGGAGTGGGCTTTGGAGAAGGGCGCCACCCACTACACCCACTGGTTTCAGCCGCTCACGGGATCGACGGCGGAGAAGCATGACTCCTTCTACGCGCCCGTCGGCGACGGCACCGCGATCGCCGAGTTCTCCGGCAAGGAGCTGATCCAGGGCGAGCCCGACGCCTCATCGTTTCCCACCGGCGGCATCCGCGCCACTTTCGAGGCGCGCGGCTACACCGCCTGGGACCCCACTTCGCCGGCGTTCCTGCTCGAGAACCCCAACGGCGCGCTGCTGTGCATCCCGACGGCGTTCACCTCCTGGACCGGCGAGGCGCTCGACCACAAGATCCCGCTGCTGCGCTCGATGGACGCGCTGTCGGGCGCCGCGATCCGCGCGCTGCGGCTGCTCGGCGTGGACGACGCCCAGCGCGTGTTCACCACCGTCGGCCCCGAGCAGGAGTACTTCCTGATCGACGAGCAGTACTACTTCGAGCGCCCGGACCTGCTCACCACCGGGCGCACCTTGTTCGGCGCCAAGCCGCCGAAGGGGCACGAGCTCGATGACCACTACTTCGGCTCGATCCCCGAGCGGATCCTCGCGTGCATGATGGAGACCGAGCGCGAGCTGGCGAAGCTGGGCGTGCCCGTGAAGACGCGCCACAACGAGGTGGCGCCCAACCAGTACGAGCTGGCGCCGATCTTCGAGAACTCCAATGTCGGCAGCGACCACCAGCAGCTGACGATGCAGGTGATGCAGAACGTCGCCCGCCGCTACGGCCTGGTGTGCCTGCTGCACGAGAAGCCGTTCGCGGGCGTCAACGGCTCGGGCAAGCACAACAACTGGTCGATGGGCACCGACACCGGCACGAACCTGCTCGACCCCGGCGACACGCCGCACGAAAACCTGCAGTTCCTGTTCTTCTGCACCGCGGTCATCCAGGCCGTCAATGCCCACCAGGCGCTGCTGCGCGCCTCGATCGCCTCACCCGGCCAGGACCACCGCCTGGGCGCCAACGAGGCGCCGCCGGCGATCATCTCGATCTTCCTCGGCTCCGAGCTGGAACGGGTGTTCACGGCGATCGAAACCGGCAAGGCGCAGTCCTCCAAGCCCGGCTCGTTCCTCGGCCTCGGCACGCCGGTGCTGCCGCCGCTGCCGCTGCACGGCGGCGACCGCAACCGCACCTCGCCGTTTGCCTTCACCGGCAACAAGTTCGAGTTCCGCGCCTTGGGTTCGTCGATGTCGCTGGCGCTCCCCAACACCGTGCTCAACACGATCGTCGCGGAGGCGATCGACGACCTCGCCGACAAGCTCGCGTCGGCGATGAAAGGCTCCGCCGCCAACCTCGAGAAGGCGCTCACCAAAGTCGTCAAGGACTCCTACGCCGCCAACAAGCCGATCGTGTTCGGCGGCGACAACTACTCCGAGGCGTGGCACAAAGAAGCGGAGAAGCGTGGCCTCTACAACCTGCGCACCACGCCCGAGGCGCTGCCGTGGCTGATCGAGAAAGGCACCGTCGCGCTGTTCAAGAAGTACAAGGTGCTCTCCAAGCGCGAGCTGGAGTCGCGCTTCGAGGTGTTCACCGAGCAGTACGCGGTGAAGCTCAACATCGAGGCGGAGACCGCCGCCGCGATCGCCCGCACGATGATCCTGCCGGCCGCCGTTCGCTACCTGAACGAGCTGCGCGCAACGGGCCTGGAAGAGCTGATCGGCGAGCTCGAGCCGCTCGTCAAGGAGCTGCACTTCAACCTGCTCAAGCTCGAGGACGCCAACCTCGCCGACAACCAGCCCGACGCGCACGCCCCCAAGTGGGCGGCCTACATGCGCGACACGGTGCTGCCGGCGATGGCCGACGTGCGCGAAGTCGCCGACCGCCTCGAGGGTCTGGTGCCCGACGATCTCTGGCCTTTGCCGAAGTACTCGGAGATGCTGTTCATCAAGTAGCCCTGAGGCGCAGCTGCTCCAGCACCTCGTCGCGATCGGTGCCGTGCGCGCGCAGCGCGCGGTCGAACTCCTCGCCGTAGCACTCGATCACGGCGAGGAGGAGATCGGTGGTGCCCGCGCTTGCGGCGCCCCGCCAGCTGGTGATCTTGAGCGCCTGCTCGGTTACGGCGGCGACCCCGTCGCCCTCGGGGCTCGCGGCCGGCGAGCTCGATTCGCCCGCTTCGCGCTCGCCGCCGTGGTGTTCGCCCTCCACCACGCCCTCGCTGACGCCGAGCGCCCGTAGCACGACCCCTGACTCGCCGTGGGCGCGCAGCACCCGCAGCCAGCGCTCGGCCTCGCCCGCGCGCGTGGGCGCGAACGGCATCGCGGTCGCGGCGATCCCCAGCGCGATCGCCGCATCCGGAGCGAGCGTCGCCGCGGCGCCCTTCACGGCGTCGCCCCCGCGGCCGCATGTGCCTTGGCGAGCGCGGTGGGAAGGTGTGCGACGTTCTCGCGCCGCACCCTCCCCCACGCACGCCCTTCGGCGCGCTCCACCTCGATCACCGCCGTGCCCGATTCCCCGGCCGCCGAGCGCGCCTGCGCAATCAACTCGACGGCGTCCCCGCGTGTCATGCCGCACGCTCGCAGCAGCTTCGCGGCGCGCTCATCCGAGGGGGTTCGCCGGTCGAGCTCGAGCTCCTCGCGCAGCACCTCGGGAGCGGTGGCGCCCCCGGCGATATCAAGGATGCACGCCGCCATGTCGTCTTTGCGCGTGTCGGTCGCCTCCGCCACGCTTCCGAGCAGCTGCGACGCGCCCGCCGCCGGGGCGAGGACGGCGAGCGCGAGGGCGAGGCGCCCGGCGCCATACAGCTCGCCGCCGACGCGCGCGTCGGTGACGCCGTCGGTGTAGAGACACACGCGCGCCCGTCCCCGCAGCACCACCGTGGTTTGGCGCACACCGGTGCGCAACCCCGCGCCGAGCGGCGGCGACGAGCACGCGAGGATCGGCGCAACCGCGGCATCCTGCGCGGCGCCGCTCACCAGCGGCGGCGGGTGACCCGCGCACGCGTACACGAGCGTGCGCGCATCCGGGTCGTAGGTGGCCACCACAACCGTCGCGAACGACGCGCCGAGCTGGCGCTCCAGCACGCTTCCCGCCGTCTGCACCGCCACCCGCGGCGAGAGCCCCGCCTCCATGTAGGCCCGCAGCGTGAAGCGAACGAGGGCCGTGTGCGGCAGCGCCTGGCGGCCGTGCCCGGAGATGTCGCCGACGATCGCCGCCACCCTGCCATCGTCGAGCGCGAACACGTCATAGAAATCGCCCCCCGCTCCCGGCCCCTCCGCGGGTCGGTAGGCGGCCGACACACCCACCACGCCCAGGCGCGCCGGCGTCCGCGGCAGCAGCGCCGCCTGCAGCAGCCCAACGTCCTCCAGCAGCTCGCGCCGCTGACGCTCGGCTTTCCGGGCCCGCAGCGCCACCATCCGCGAGCGGGCGGCGAGCGCCAGCGAAAGCGACAACAGCAGCCCGAGCAGCAGGCGCACCGGGAACGGCACGACGTCGACGATCTTCGTGATCGTGGTCACCAGCGGCGAGCGCTGCGCCGGTGCCGCCGCATCCCCACCGGCGGCGTCGGCGCGCCGGTGCGGCCTCGCCCCGCGCCCGGCGGAAGCGCTCGCGCGCCCCCCCGCCACAGCCAGCGGCGTGCGCGGCGCAAGCGCGCCCCTCTGCCCCCTCGCCCCGCGCACACCGCGTCCACGCGCGCTTGCGTGGCGGCGACCGCGGCGCGTTTGATGCGACGCGCGATGGCGAGCTCGCGCGGCCGGTTTGCGTGCCCTGTGTGCCGCCGGTGGGCTCGCGGCGCTCACCCCAGGCGCGGACGCCGCGGAGGTTGGCGTGGCGGCGGCGGGCGTGTTCGACAGCGCCGCCGCGGGCGCCGCGCTGGACGCGAGCGCGGCTGCCGGTGTCGCCGTCACCGCCGGTCGTGCCGCCGGGGTGGCTGGCGTGGTCGACGTCGACGCCGCCGCCGGCGTCGCGGTGGTGTGCGGCGATGCCTTCCGCGGCGACACCGCCCCAGTGGATGCGCCCGAGCCGGTTTCGCCATGCGTCGAGCGCGAGGAGGCTTCGGGGCGCCGACGCCCCCGGTGTCCGGTGCGGCGCCCACCGGCCCCTTGCCCGGCGCCCCGCGCTGCGCCCGCGCCTCGCTCTCCGCCGGCTTCGCCGCTCGCCCGCGCGCCGGCGCCTTCGTGTTCGCCATCCCGCCGTTCGGCGGCACCGCCCCCGGTGCGATCGCCGTGTCCCGCGCCAGCCGCCGGTTGGCCGGCTGCACCATGTGGCGCTTCGCCGCGACCCGATTCGAGCTGGCTGGATTCGCCCTGGCCCACTTCTCGCTGGCCTGCTTGGCCACGACGCGGCTGCACGGCGCCTGACCGTTCCTGTTCGCCCGGCGCTTCCCCGCTGCCGTCGTGGCGGCCGTGCCCGTCACCACCCCCTTCGGTCTGTGAAGACCCACCCCCTTCGGACCCACCCCCTTCGCTCTGCGAAGAGGTCTGCCGCCCGTCTTCGTGGCGCTGGTGTTCGGATAGTGGGTCGGTTGGCGGCGGCCCACCCCTGCCCGGCGAGTCGCGGGCGCGGCCGGGCAGCGCGGGGGCGACCCCGACACAGCTCAGCGCGAGCACGCAGCAAGCCACCGTCGCGGCTGCCGACCGCCACCGCCGCACCGCCGCGGGTGCTCGTTCAGCCCGCATGCGCACGATCGCCGCGCGCGCCTCCAAGCGCCTCGTCCTGCGTCGCAACGATGGCAAAGGCATCGCGCATCCCCGTGAGCTCGAAGATCTGCAGAACGTCCCCGCGCGGGCACACGATCGTCAGCTGCTCGCCCACCTCGAGCGCGCGCCGGACCCCCACCAGCACACCCAGCGCCGTCGAGTCCATGAAGGTCGCGCCCGACAGATCCACCACCAGACGGCTGTGGCCCGTCTGCAGCGCGTCCAGCAACATCCGCTTCAGGCGGGGGGCGGTCGAGAGATCGAGCTCGCCCGCGACCGTCACCACGCTCGTGCGCGCGTCGGGCTCGCTTGCGCGTATCTCAAACTCGGCCGCGCCTCGCGGCGGGCGGGCATCCATCTCGGCTGAACCGGGCATCGCTGTCTCCTTCACACGAGGGTGATGCGGTCCACGTGCGCGACGTCTTCCCATACGCCCCCGCGCGTGTACCTAGGGTCTCGCCCGTCCGCCGCCCTGCTTGACGAGGCGGGCCGATGATCGAACATGCGTCCGCTCACGCAAGCGCCGACCGCGCGCCGCTCATGTAAGTGACGCTCACAGCGCCGCTCGCGCAAGCTGCCCACAGCGCCTCTCACGCGAGTGCTGCCCACAACGACTGATCCTCCTCTCCCAGCCGCCACACCCCGGCGGCAAGCCCGTAGTGGCGGGCGATCGCGATCCGTTCGAGCGCGGCGCGGGCGTCCAGGTACCAGACGCGGTGCGCCACGCCTTCGCGCGTGTATGAGAACGTCAGCTCCCCCGACGCCGGGTCGCGCAGCGGCGTCACACCCAGTACGCGGGCGAGCGCGAGCACGCCCGCGTACTGCAGGGCGACGGCTTGGCCCGGCGCCACCGGCGCACGTGGCGAGCCCGCCCGCGCGACACCGGGGCGGAGCGCCCCGGCGCGGCGAGCGCTGTGCGCGGCGAGCGACCAGTCGAGCCCGTACAGCGGCACCCCCAGCACGAAGCGCCGCGCGTACGGCAGCGATGCGACAAAGCGGGCGACTCCGCGCACGTAGGATAGTGGCGCGAGCGGCCCCGGCGCGGAGCCTTCCCAGTGCGTGCCCCAAGCCATCACGAACACGGTATCGCCGTTGGCCGAGAGTGCGCGGTAGTTGTAGAAGCCGGCCGCCGGTCGGGGGATCGCTTCACCGATGACGCCCACCACGTCGACGGCCAGCCGGCGGCGCTCCGCGTGCAGGCGCCGGGCGAGATCCCGCACGAACAGGCTGAGCGCGCCGCGGTCGGCGGGGCCGTCGTTCTCGAGGTCGAGGTCGATCCCCCCATACGCAGGGCCGGCGGCGAGCGCCGTCAGCCGCGCGAGTGTCAGCGCGCGCAGCGCCGGGTTGGTGAGGACACGGTGCACCATCGCACCGTCCTGGCAGGTGAAGCGCGGCAGCTCGACGATGCCGTGCGCGGCGGTGTAGGCGTCGATTTCGCCGTCGGCGCTCCCCTGCAACTCGCCGTTGCGCGGGTCGCATTCGTAGTAGGTTGGGTACACCACGCCGATCGCGCCGGCGTGCGCTTGCAAGTCGGCGAACGAGTCGGGCGCGCCGCTCAGCAGGAAGGCCTGGAGGGCAATGGCGGCGGGCGCCCGAGCGACCGCGGCGGTCACGCACAGCGCAGCCGCCACCGACA
>DATMMB010000146.1:0-6581 GCA_035569895.1 Solirubrobacteraceae bacterium
CGCTCCCTCCTTTCGCCAAATCGAATTTTGCTTTCTCGCGTACCGTATCAAAGGTTGGCATAGGCTGTTTCATAAATTTTCCGTCCTCGGCGGGCCGGCGGCGGCTCGCCTCGCGAGCCTCGCGCCGCTCCCCGCGAGGCGCCTGCGTCACCCCCGCCGATACCCTGTTCCCCCCATGGCCCACTGGCCCCAATCATGAGCATCCGCCGCGCTGGAGCACCCGGGTCGGCCACATTGCCGGCGCTGCTCCTCGCCGCCGCCTGCCTGCTGGCGGGGTGCGGCGGCGGCGCGCGCTCGACTCCGAGCGCCGTGTTTCTCACCACCGCCACCACGCCGCACGGCGGCGGTCTGGTGGCACGCGGCGCCGCGCTCTACCAGGAAGACGGCTGCTCAGGCTGCCACACGCTGAACGGCACGCGCGCGGTGGGGCCGTCGTGGAAGGGGCTCGCCGGCAGCACCGTCACGCTGGCGAGCGGCAGGCGGGTGATCGCCGACAACGCCTACCTGGTCAAGCACATCGTCGACCCCGACGCGCTCACCGTGCGCGGCTACCCCGCCGGCGTGATGGCGCAGGCGATCGAAGCGCTCCACCTGCGCCGCCACCCCTCCGAAGTGCGCGCTCTGACGGCGTTCATCGACTCCTTGCGGTAGGTAGCTGGTGTGTGGCGGGGTGAACGGGCGGTGCATCCTCCCCTCTCCCCTCCCCAACGCGCACCCAACTCGCGCTTTTGCGAGGCCTGAGTGGATGGCGCGTCGATGCGCTCAGCTCGCCAGCAGGCCCGACACGTCGTGCACGACCTGGCTGGGGCTGAAGCCCGCGGGGTAGATCGTGGTGAGCCTGCCGCTCGCGCTCACGCCGTACACGAGCGCGGTGTGGTTGATCAGTTCGGGGTTGTTGACGTCCTGCGCGGCGCCCACCTTCCACGCGCTCCACACCGGCGCGAGCTGCTTGCCGGCGCCGATCAGGTAGAGCATCTGACCGACCAGCCCGTGCTCCTTCAGGAACGCCGCCACCGTGCGCGGCGTGTCGCCGCGGGGATCCACCGAGACGGCGATCAGCTGCACGCGCTTGGACAGCCGGCCCATCTCGCCGAGCGCGGCATGCAGGCTCGCGGCGATCAGCGGGCACGCGTCGGGGCAGTGGGTGTAGAGGAACGTCACGAACACCGCCTTGCCGCGGTAGCTTGAGAGGCTGACGGACTGCCCGAGATAGTTGTGCAGGCCCCCGAGCGACGGCGCCGGCACGCGCGGGCTGAGCACGCCGCCGTCGAAGCCCGCGGCTTGAGCGCTGCTTGCGCCGCCGGGAAGCTGCGGCTTGCTCGACCCGCCGATCAGCAGCACCGTCAGGCCGCCCAGAATCACGAGGGCGACGAGCGCCGGCAGCATCCACCCGCGGCTTCGCCCGCGCGGTGGCGGTGCCGTGTGGGCGTCGTCCTCGCCCGCCGGGGGGACCTTTGGTGAGACGGTCTCCGCGTCCGGGGATGAGGTCTTAGTCTCGTGCGGCGCCTGCGCGCTCACGCCTCGCCCGGCCCGGGGGTGTCGCCGTCCGCCTCTCCGCGCATCCGCTTCGAGCTCCACCAACCCCACACCCCGACGACACCGGTCGGCACAGCAAACATCGCCGAGGCATACCAGTGCATCATGCATGCAATCACGATCATCGCCGCCTCAAAAGCTACCACTCTCGCCTGCTCGGAGGCATGGTTATCGCACGTGCTACCACGCCTCCCCCATCGGGGATGGTCGGTCGGTCGGCGCCGCGCGCGCGCGGCGCCGGCGCACCACGAGCACGAACGCGACCCCCGCCAGCAGCACGGCGAGGAGCGCCACGATCGCCGCCACAGGGGCCTTCGAGCTCTCCGGCACCCAATACAGCTCGCCCGCGATCGCGCCCCGCTGCGTCCCCACAGAGATCGGCACCTTCCAGTTGAAGATCCACGTGCGCTTGCTCGAGTCCTTCACCGTGACCGGCATCGTCGCGCTCATCCAGTGGATGCGGTGGTCGTGCCATTCCCACTGCCCGGCGCGATCCACCACCGTCCACTTCGGCGGGTCGTTGGGGCTGGCCGACGCGGGGACGTTCACGTCGCCGTAGAAGTTGGTGTTGAGATACACCGCCGGCGCGCGCACATTCAGTTCGGTGGCGCCGTTCGGTTGCACGCGCGCGTACGGTTCGCCGTAGTACCCGTAGACCGTCACCGTCTTGCCGGTGGCGTTGCGCAGCAGCAGCCGGTCGGCGAATTCCAGCACTTCGACGCTCAGCCCCGGCACCTTCGGGGTGATCGAGGTGATGTTGGAGCGGTAGTGATAGCTGCCCCCCTGGTCGTTGATCGGGTTCTCGCTCTCCACGGAGAAGCGGACCGCGGGCGCGGCTGCGGCGGGCGCGGCCGGTGCGTCGGCGAGACCAGGCACCAGTGCCAGCGTCAGCGCGCCCAGCAGCGTCGCGAGCGCGGAGGTTCTACGCCAAGCCGTCATCCACCCCACGGCATTCACGCGCGTCGCCACTCCTATGTACCATCGCATCACACGTACCCGTCCCGGCGCGGTGGTGCCTCGCCGACCACGTCGCGGCCCGCTCACGTCCCCACCGCCGATAGCAGCCACAGCCCGAAGCTCGTGAACGCCACCATCACCGCGAGCATCCAGTATTGCGAGCGCGCCGCCTCTTCGGGGCTGCGGTACATCACGAGCGCGCGGTCGTGCGCCAGCGCGAGGCCGCCCACGTGGCCGCTCACGAGCGCCGCCACCTGCACGTACCAGATCGCCGCGAAGGAGATGATCGTGTAGTCGATCCGGTAGGCGTTCGTGCCGAGCAGGTTGGCGCCGTTGCCGAGCGGATCGGAGGCGAGATAGCCCATCGCCTGACCCTGCCAGATCAGCAGCGAGAAGTAGTGCGCGAGCACGTACGCAAACCCGATCGGCACGAGCGTGTGCGCGAACGTGCGCGCCAGCCGATCGCGGTCGTAGCGGGGGCTGACGCTCTGCACGCCGACGATCCCCAACCGGTAGATGCCGGCGATCAGCGCGACGCAGCCGACGAGCCCGACCGAGTAGGCGAGCTCCTGCGCGGGCACGGCGTGCAGGCCGAAGGCGGCGAACAGGCTCTGCAGGTGCGGCTCGTTCTCGCGCCAGATGCCGCCGTTGGAAAAGCCGTCGAACGTGGTGGTGCCGATCACGGTGCACACCAGCCCCACCGTGCCGGCGATCACCGGCATGTCCGCCAGCCCGCTCAGCGGCCGGCGCGCGTACACCACCCCCCGCTCGTCCTGGCAGAGCGGCGCGATCCGCGAGAAGAGCGTGAAGTAGGCGCCGAACCCGTCCGCCTTCTCCCCCCACTCGTCCACTCCGAACAGCGCCATCCCCGCGAGCATGCTCAGAAAATAGGCGAGCGCCAGCGTCGCGAGCGTCGAGGGCTGGTCGCGGTCGGGCACCACGTACACGAGCTCACACCACGCGAACCCCACCAGTGCCGCCGCCGACGGCCACATCCCCAGCCACGTCGGGTAGCGCACGAGCGGCGGACGGTCGAACAGGCGCGGCGCCGCACGGCGGCCCACCCAGCGGACCGCGCGTGCACATGAGCGCCACGGGCTGAGCGCCTTGAACACGTCCCCGGCGAGCGCGCTCATGAGCGGCGTGCCCACCCAGAACACCACATAGATGAACGTCACGGCGAAGTTCACGCTCCACACCTGCGAGCCGGCGAAGCCGCTGTACAGCACGAGCGCATACACGGCGATCCCGAGCAGGCTCGCCAGACGGGCGAGCGCGGCGGGCAGCTTGAACAGCCGCCGGCGGTGCTCGCTCTGCAGCTGCGGTTTGCGCCACATCGTGGAGAGCGCGACGAACGACACGATCAGCACCAGCGCCGCCGCCCAGCTGAACAGCCATACGGGGACCGGCAGGTCGGCCCTCCCCACAATCCCGTGCGCCTGCGCGCTCGTTGGGAACAGCAGTGCGCCGGCGGCGGTCGCGCTCAATGCGGGGGCCAGCATGCGACGGAGCGGTCTCATTCGGCATCGCAGTCTACGAGCGCGCCCGCTCGCGCCGCGCACCCTCCGTGGCACCTTGCACTGCACCGGCTGGTGGCGCCCATCCGACCTCCCACACCCGATGCCCGGGGGGCGTACGCTCCATGCAGATGCCAACCCCCATCGCCGCATCCACCTCGTTCGCCGCCGTGATCCAGCTCGGGCCGCTCGCGCTGCTCGGGGTGCTGTACGCGCGGCGGGTGCGCACGCTCGCGCGCCGGCACCCAGTGCCAGGCTGGCGCCAGGCGTGCTTCTACGGCGGAATGCTCACGATCGCCGCGGCGCTCACCTCGCTTGGGAAGGACAGCGACGAAGTGCTGACGCTGCACATGGTGGAGCACCTTTTGATCGGCGACATCGCGGCGCTCTTGATCGTGCTCGGCCTCACCGGGCCGTTGATCGCGCCAATCCTGCGCATCCCCGTGATCGGACGCCTGCGCGTCCTCGCCCATCCGCTGATCGCGTTCCCGATCTGGATGATCGACCTGTACGTCTGGCACCTGCCGGTGTTCTACGAAGCGGCGCTGCGCCACACCGGCGTGCACGCGCTCGAGCACACGATGTTCCTCGCCTGCGGGATCAACATGTGGATGTGCCTGTTCGGGCCGCTGCCGATGCCGTCGTGGTTCGGCAACGCCGCGAAGCTGATCTACATCGTCGCCGTGCGCCTCGCCGGCACGATCCTCGGCAACGTCTTCCTGTGGTCGGGGACAGTTTTCTACCCCTACTACACCCGCGGCGACGCCGCCTGGCACATCTCCCCGATCACCGACCAGAACCTCGCGGGGGCGGTGATGATGATCGAGGAGTCGATCCTCACGATCGGCCTGGTCTGCTGGCTGTTCCTGCGCACCGCCGCCGAGAGCGAGGAGCGCCAGGCGCTGCTCGACCTCGCCGGCGCCAACGGGATCGAGCTCAGCGACGAGCGCGCCGCCCGCGCGGTCTCCGCCGGGCGTGGCAGCGAGCTGCGCCAGCGGATCGAGCGGGGCGCCACGTAAGCGCGCGGCGCGCGCTGCCCGTCGATCATCAGTGCCCGCGACGGCGATGGACGCGACGACGGCCTACCGGCCGCTCCGCGGCGGTGGCTACCGAATCTGCATCCCCGAGATAGCCCGCGAGATCACCAGCTGCTGAATCTCAGCGGTGCCCTCGAAGATGTCGTAGATCTTCGCGTCGCGGTGCCAGCGCTCGACCGGGAACTCGCGCGTGTAGCCGTTGCCACCGAGGATCTGGATCGCGCGCTCGGTCACCCATACCGCGACCTCACCCGCCTTCCACTTCGACATCGAGCCCTCGGCGTTCTCGAACGGCACCTGGTTGCGGCCCATCCACGATGCCCGCCACACCAGCAGGCGGGAGGCGTCGATCTCGAGCTTCATCCGCGCGAGCGTGAAGGCGATCGACTGGTTCTCGATGATCTTCTTGCCGAACTGCTCGCGCTCCTTGGCGTACTCCAGCGCGTACTCGTAGGCGGCGCGCGCGATCCCGAGCGCCTGCGAGCCGACGGTGGGGCGGGATGCCTCGAACGTCTGCATCGCCGCCTGGGACTTGCCCTTCTTGCCCTCGCGCACACGCGCGAGGCGCTCGTCGAGCTTCTCCTTGCCCCCCAGCACATACCCGGCGGGAACGCGGCAGTCGTCGAGGAAGACATCGGCGGTATGCGAGGCGCGCAGGCCGTGCTTGGAGACCTTCGTGCCCTGGGAGATGCCCTTCGCTTCGCTCATCGGCACGACGAACGCGGCGTGTCCTTTGGAGCCGAGCTCGGGGTCGACGGTGGCGATGATCACGTGCACATCGGAGATGCCGCCGTTGGTGGCCCACGCCTTCTGGCCGTTGATCACCCACTCGCCGGCGGCCTCGTCGAACTTCGCGCGGGTGCGCACGCCGGAGACGTCGGAGCCGGCGTTGGGCTCAGACGCGCAGAAGGCGGCGACCTTGATGTCGTCCTCGGTGCCGAAGCAGCGCGGGATCCACTCGCCGATCTGCTCGCCGGTGCCCTGGCCGAAGATCGCGGCGACGGCGAGCGCCGTGCCCATGATCGACATGCCGATCCCCGCGTCGCCCCAGAACAGCTCCTCGTTGACGATCGGCAGCGTCAGACCCGTCGGGTCGGCGAAGAATTGTGCGAGCCCTTCGAACCCATACAGCCCGATCTTCGCAGCCTCCTGGATGATCGGCCACGGCGTCGCCTCCTTCTCATCCCACTCGTGCGCGGCGGGGCGGATCACGTCGGCGGCGAAGCCGTGCACCCACTCGCGCAGATCCTTCTGGTCCTGGGAGAGCGCCAGCGAGAACGCGGTCTCCTTATTGGCCGCGCTGGTGATCGCCTCGACGGCAGCCTCGGCGGCCTCGGTGGTGTCGGCGACAGAAGTGGCTGACATCGAAGGGGGCTCCTTTTTATTTAAAGGGAGGGATGGATGGGTCGGCGAGCGGCGAGCCGGGGCGCTGCCCAGGGTCCGCAGGAGCAGCGGAGCCGCTGCGAATGACCTACGCAGTCTACCGGAAGGGTGCGGTTTTTGGGAGGGGCGGGCGACGGGAGCAGCAGGCGCC
>DATMMB010000147.1:0-4330 GCA_035569895.1 Solirubrobacteraceae bacterium
CGGCGGAAGAGCCGCATCACTTCCAGCGACAGGTCCGGATCGAGGTTGCCGGTCGGCTCGTCCGCAATCAGCAGCGGCGGCTTGCTGACCACCGCGCGTGCGATGCCGACGCGCTGCTGCTCGCCCACCGAGAGCTCGAGCGGCAGAGCGCGCTCGCGCCCGAGGAGCCCGACCTGGTCGAGCGCGGCGCGCACCCGCTTGTCCATCTCCTTGAGCGGCGCACCGGCGACCGCCAGCGGCAGCGCCACGTTGTCGAACACCGGCCGGTCGGCGAGCAGCTTGTGGTCCTGAAACACGACGCCGATGTGGCGGCGATAGGCGGCTATGTGCCGGGGCTTGAGCGCGCGTGTGTTCTTGCCGCTAACCACCACCGCACCGCGCGTCGGCCGCTCGAGCAGCGCGATGAGCTTCAAGACCGTGCTCTTGCCGGCACCCGAGCGGCCGGTGAGGAAGACCATCTCGCCGTTGTGGATGCTGAAGCTGACGTTGTTGAGCGCCTCGCGCCCGTTGGCGTAGCGCTTGGAGACGTGGTCGAAGACGATCATGGGGCGCGCGCCTCGCCCGCTGCGTCCCCGGGACCGGGACCTTCGACCAGGGCGGCGGCGAAGGCTGCGGCGTCGAATTCGCCGAAGTCCTCGGCACTCTCGCCGACCCCCAGGAAGCGGATGGGGATGCCGAGCTCGAGCGCGATGGCGATCACGATGCCGCCCTTCGCGGTGCCGTCGAGCTTGGTGAGCACGAGTCCCGTCACGGCGACCGCAGCGTGGAACTCGCGCGCCTGCGACAGCGCGTTCTGGCCCTGGTTGGCGTCGAGCACCAGCAGCACCTCGTGGGGCGCGGAAGGGTCACTCTTCTGAATCACGCGGCGCACCTTCTTCAGCTCCTCCATGAGGTGCGACTGGCTGTGGAGCCTGCCCGCCGTGTCGGCGAGCACGACGTCGCAGCCGCGGGCGCGCGCGGCCTCGAGCGCATCGAATACCACCGCACCGGGGTCCGCTCCCGGAAGCTGCGCGGCGAACTCGGCACCCGCGCGCTCGGCCCACACCTGGAGCTGCTCGATGGCCGCAGCCCGGAAGGTGTCGCCGGCGGCGAGCAGCACGCTCGCGCCCTGCGCGGCGCAGCGCTGCGCGAGCTTGCCGATGGTCGTGGTCTTGCCCGAGCCGTTGACGCCCACCACCAGGATCACGAAGGGCTTCCTCGTGCGGTCGATCGCCAGCGGGCGCGCGCACGGCGCGAGGATCGCGGCGACACCCTCGCGCAGCGCGCGCGTGAGCGCGGCTGTGTCGGCGAGCTCGTGGCGCGCGACCCGCACCTTGAGCTCCCCGAGGATGCGCGCCGTCGCCGCGACGCCCACGTCGGCGGTGAGCAGACGCGTCTCGAGCTCCTCGAGGATCGCGGCATCGATCGGGCGCCCCCTGACGAGCTCGCCGAGATCGCGCGTCAGCCAGGAGTCGCCTCGGTTCAGCCGTTGGCGGAGCCGCGTGAGAAACCCCGCGCGCGTGGGCGGGGTGCGGGCGTCTTGGGGGGAGCGTCCGAGCATAGGGCTTGGCCCATTGTAACGGGCACGGCGCGCGCGCGGCCGGCGCACCGCCCGCGGCGCCGGCGAGGCCCCTGGCGTGCTAGGGCTCGATGACCGGCGGGACGTTGATGACGATCTGGGCACCCCCGGAGAGCGCGAAGCTGATCGCCTCACCCTGCATCTCCGCGGTCACGAGCGGCACCACGTCGTCGATGATCGACCCGTGGTCGCCGTTCACGAAGTTCACGTAGGCGCGGAATCCGCCCGCTGGCCCTAGCAGCACTACCGGCGGCGCCGTCGTCGGCCCCTTGATCCGTGCCAGGGTTCCGGCCGCTCCGGCCGGACCGTAGGCCGAGGCCGTGATGAGCGCCTGCGTGGTGGAGTTCGGCACGACCTGGTCGGGGCAGCCGAGAGCCATGGCCGGGCTGCAGCCCGCCGGTGTCGGCGCGGCGCCGACCACCTGCAGGAGATGGATCGGGTGCTGCGCCGTAGCGAGGGCCACGTAGTTCACCGGGTCGCCCGCATCGATCACGGTCTGGTGATCGCGGAAGAACTGGTTGTAGAGCGTCGTTCCCGCCAGCACACCCTGCGCCGCGAGCCCGGCGTTGACCGTCGGTGCGAAGCTCGGCGAGGTGGTGAGGATGTTCGAGAGCACCCCGCCCGGATTGGCGAGCGTGCCGGTACTGACGTCATTCGCCGTGGCTACCCCGAGAAACACCGTACCCTCGATGGCACCGAGCGAATGGCCGAGATAGTGCACGCCGGTGGCGCTGATGGTACCCGCCGCGCCGAGGTTGAGGCTCGGCAGCGTACGCGCGAAGGTAAGAAGATCGATGGCTCCCTCGCGCAGGCCGTCGCGCTCGGTGAGCGGGCTCGTCAGGTTGATGGCGTGCGAGCCCGAAGGGTCGAGCGCCGGCGGCGCGATCAGCGCGAGATCGAAGGTGCGCTCGATCGAGCCGCTCGCCGGCAAGCCGAGTCCCGTGTACAGCGGGTTGGCCGCGACGGCGTAGAACGGGTCGCCGGTGCTGGTAATGCCGTGCAGCGGCAGATCGATGGCGGCGACGACGAAGCCAGCGTCGGCGAAGGAGTCGGCGACGCCGAACATGTCCTCGCGGTTGCGCGTGATGCCGTGCTGGAAGATGAGCACCGGCCAGCCTGCGGCGGGCGGCGTGCCGCCGCCCGCGGAACTTGCGTTCGGCACGGTGAGCAGCACCGGGATCAGCAGATTCTGCGTCGCCACGGGCAAGGGGTTGTAACGCGTGACGTTGGTGCTGGTCTGGTCGAGCGGAAACGGCGGCGCCTGCCAGGAGCCGGTGAGCGGTGCGGCCTTGCTGAGGTAGTAGGGGATCGTCAGTACCCCGACGTAGATGTTGGCGTGCCCGGGGAGCAACGGATTCACCTGCGCGGTGGTGATCGGCGTCGGGTTGGCCTTGATGGTGGTCGGTCTGGTGGTGGCGCCGAGCAGCTCGAGCGTGTCGGTCGTCGACTGCGTCGTGAAGCTGAAGGACAGCACGATGTTGGCCGGGTTGAGGCTGCTCGCCAGCGCCGGGATCTGCTGCGCCAGGGCCGCCGCGATCGCGAGGTGCGCGCCGGTCAGCCGGCAGATGCCGTTCAGTGTCGCGTCGGTGATGCTCGGGCAGGTGGGCCCGCCCGCGAGCGCCTGCTTGATGGCGGCGTAGTCGGTATCGGGCTGTGCGGGATTGCCCGAGGCGTCCTTGATGCCGTTGGTGAGGAACACGAGATACCCGGAGCCGATCTTGCAGTTCGCGCCGAGGAACACGCCATTCTGGAGGCAGGTGCTCGGGGTGAGCGGATGGAGCGGGGTGATCTCGAGGATCGTGGGTCCCACGCCGGCGTCGCTCGCCAGCGCGGCGGAGAAATCCACACCCATGGTGAGCGGCGCGCCCGTGACCCCGGTGGTCGCCATGCCCAGGGTATTGTCGGTGCTGACCGGCACGATGATGACCGTGGCGGGGGTGAAGGTGGCGGGATTCAGCGCGCTGCTGAAGCCCTCGCGGATGACCGCCGTGGTCGAGAAGCCGTCGAGCGCGTTCACCGCGGCCTGGTTCGGCATGAGCGCGTTCGGCGGCTGGATGTTGAGCGTGCCGTCGGTCGAGCCCGCGAAGTAAAGGTCCGTCGGGTAAGGCAGCTGTCCGGTCGCCGGATTGAAGAAGGCGGTCGCGGCCCCGGCCTGCGGCGGCGGCGTTGAACCTCCGGGGTTGCCGTTGCCGGCGAAGGTGTTGACCGGACCGATGGCGTCGTTATGAGTCGAGCAGCCGCCGACAGCCAGCGCAACCGCGAGTATCCCGGCCGCAGTTAGGTTTCGCATACCCTAGAACTCCTAAAACTCACAGACCCCTGGGCGCCGCGCCGCAAGGGACGGCCGACGCCGCGGTCGGTGTTCTTCGTATGGCCGCGAGCTACGTTCCTACAGGCTGCCCCACCGGTCGCGACCCCTCCCGCCGGTGCTGTTCGAGTGCTTGTGGACGAGGCGACCTAGAGTACGCTTACGGCGAGAATCGTGGCAAGGTGCGCACCCCTTCAGGAAACGCCGTGGCGTCGAGCCGCAAATCCGCCGCCCGCAGCCGCGCTCCCGCCACGCGCGGCGCCGACGCGCGCGTGCTGCGCATCATCGGCGGCACCTGGCGCGGCAGGAAGCTGCGCTTTCCCGCGGTGGAGCTCATCCGCCCGACCCCGGACCGGGTGCGCGAGACGCTGTTCAACTGGCTCGGCGCGCGCATCGGCGGCGCGCGCTGCCTCGACCTGTTCGCCGGCAGCGGCGCGCTGGGCCTCGAGGCGCTGTCGCGCGGC
>DATMMB010000148.1:0-10759 GCA_035569895.1 Solirubrobacteraceae bacterium
CATCCTCACCACCGAGGCGATCGTCGCCGAGGTGCCGGAGAAGGAAGGCGCAGGCGGCGGTGGCGGCATGCCGGACATGAGCGGGATGATGTAGGAGGGTGGCAACGCCGTGGGACGCTCAGCCGCGAGCGTCCCACGCGCCGGCCGCGTGGCGCCGACCGTGTGACGCCGACAGCCGGTTGGATCGCTGTAGCAAAGACGAGGGCCCGGCAGACTGCCGGGCCCTCGTCGCGGTTTAGCCCTGGGGGGCGGTCCGCCATCCTCGCTGAGATCGATCAGAGGCCCCACCCGCCGGGGAGCTCTCTCTGGCCAATCGCATCAAGGAGGCGCCGGGACGGCGCCTTGCGCAGCAAATCGTGACAGAGTTGGCAATGGCGCTGTTGCGTTGTTTCCGACTCGTGGAGGGTCTATTCCACCGCCCCGACCCGCCGCGACGGCTCGCCCACGTACTTCGCGGTGGGCCTGATCAGCTTGTGTTCGCGCTTCTGCTCGAGGATGTGCGCCGACCAGCCCGCCACGCGCGCACAGGTGAACATCGGCGTGAACAGCTCGGCGGGCACTTTGGCGAGGTCGAGCACCACCGCCGACCAGAACTCCACGTTGGTGGCGAGCACGCGGTCGGGCTTGCGCGCCTGCAACTCCGCCAGCGCCGCTTGCTCCAGCGCCTCGGCGACCTCGAAGCGCGGCGAGCGCAGTTCCTGGCAGGTGCGGCGCAGCACCCGCGCGCGGGGGTCTTCGGCGCGGTAGATGCGGTGGCCGAAGCCCATCAGCCGCTCGCCGCGGTCGAGCGCCTCCTTCACCCAGCGCTCGGCGTCGCCCATCTGTTCCACTTCCTCGAGCATCTTCAGCACGCGCGAGGGCGCGCCGCCGTGCAACGGACCGGACAGGGCGCCGATCGCCGCCGACAGCGCCGCCGCCACGTCGGCGCCGGTGGAGGCGACGATGCGCGCGACGAACGTCGAGGCGTTGACGCCGTGCTCCGCCGCCGACACCCAGTAGGCGTCGATCGCCTTCACGTGGTCGGGGTTGGCCTCCCCCCGCCAGCGGATCAGAAAGCGCTCGGGGATCGAGCGCGCGCGGTCGACCTCCTCCTGGGGCACCGGCGGCTGGCCGACGCCGCGTGCCGACTGGGCGACGAACGACAGCGCCATCACCGAGGCGCGCGCGAGGTTGTCGCGAGCCTGCTCGTCGGAGATGTCGATCAGCTGGCCGAAGCCCCACTCGGGCGCGAGCATCGCGAGGCCCGCTTGCACGTCCACTCGGGGATCGCCCGAGCGCACCGTCAGTGGGTACGGTTCGGCGGGCGGCAGGCCCGGCTTGAAACGGCCGTCCACCAAAAGGCCCCACACCTGCTCGTAGGGAACCGCTCCCACCAGATCCTCGATGTCGACGCCGCGATAGCGCAGCGCCCCGCCCGCTTTGTCGGGCTCCGCGATCTCGGTCGCGAAGGCGACCACGCCTTCCAGGCCCGCCTGGACCTCTGGTGCTGCTGTCTTAACCGCGCTCATGGCACTCGCTTTCTGGGCTCGTTACGTGACGGTGAAGGCCGGTTGGGGCGAGTTGCGCCGCGACCGGTCGGGCTGCCTTCTGGGCAGCGCATATCGTCGCAGGAATCGCCGTCCTTGCCGCCACTCGCCGCGCGCGTTAATCTGCGCCCGAGGACGGGCGCCGCCCGTTCCGGGGAAGGGAGGAGCCGTGTCCGACGACGACCTGATGTTCCGCTCCGCGACTGAGCTCGCCGAGCTGGTGCGCGCGGGCGAGCTGTCCGCGCGCGAGCTGGTGCAGCTCTCGCTTGAGCGCATCGAGCAACTCGACCCGCAGATCAACGCCTTTGTGGAGGTCGCGCCTGAGCGGGCCTTGGCGGCGGCGGAGGAGGTGCGCCCCGGTGACCAGCGCCCCTTCGCCGGCGTGCCGATCGCGATCAAGAACCTCCGCGCCGTCGGCGGCCTGCGCTTTACCTACGGCTGCCCGCTGATGCGCGACTTCATCGCCAGCTACGACCACAATGTCACGCGCCGCCTGAAGGGCGCGGGCTTTATCGTCGTGGGCACCACCACGCTGCCCGAGTACGGCATCCTCCCGACCAGCGAGGCGACGCTGTTCGGGCCGACCCGCAACCCCTGGGATCTCGAGCGCACGCCGGGGGGCTCCTCTGGCGGCTCGGCGGCGGCGGTGGCCGCGGGGATGGTGCCGGTAGCGCACGGCAGCGACGGCGGCGGCTCGATCCGGATTCCCGCGGCGTGTTGCGGCCTGGTGGGTTTGAAGCCCCAGCGCGGCCGCATCTCCTCGGCGCCGGAGCTGGGCGAGTCGCTGCTGGGGATCGACGGGATGCTGACGCGCACCGTCGCCGACACGGCGGCGATCCTCGACATACTGGCTGGATACGAGGCTGGCGACGCCAGCTGGGCGCCCCCGCCGCACGAGCCGTTCGCGCACACCGCCGCACGAGGATGGGAAGCCCACCCACCCGCATTGCGGATTGTGGCCACGGCGCTGCCACCCGTGCCCGACGCGGTGGTGGACCCGCTGGCGGCGCAGGCGGTGAGCGACGCCGCCGAGCTGCTGCGCGAGCTGGGCCACGAGGTCGAGGAGGTCGATCCTCCGTGGCAGACAGAGGGCGTGCGGGAGCTGTTCGGCGCGGTGTTCTGCACCCACATCAGCCTCGCGATCGCGTTCTCGGGCACGGTCGCCGGCCGCGAGCCGACGGCCGAAGACATGGAGCCGATGAGCTGGGCGATCTACTCGATGGTGCAGAAAATAAACGCCGTGCAAGGTCTCGGCGCAACCGTGCGCCTGCAGGCGTTCACCCGTGGGCTGATGGAGTTCCTCGCGCCCTACGACGCGCTGCTCACGCCGGCGCTCGCCGAGCGCCCGCTGCCGCTCGGCACGCTCGATCCGGCGGCGCCCAATCCGATGGCGACGTTCACCCGCTCGGGCTTGTTCACACCATTCACACCGATATTCAATGCCAGCGGCCAGCCCGGCATCTCGCTGCCGCTGTTCCACGGTGACGACGGGCTGCCGCTGGCAGTGCAGCTGGTGGGACGCCCTGCCCAGGAGGGGCCGCTGCTGGCGCTGGCGGCGCAGCTGGAAGCGGCGCGGCCGTGGGCCGAGCGCCGGCCCGCGCTGGCTGTGTCATAGCAGCGGGCTCAACACCGCACCCACTGCCCGCGGATGCACCCCGAGCCGTTCGGCATCGGCACATCCCCGCGTGGAGACCATCGACACCTCCATCAGCTCCGCCTCATCCCAGGTGGCGATCGCATGCGTGCCCGCGGCGGCCTCCAGGAGACGCAAGCCGCGGGCGACCACCGGAGCGGGAACATGCACGAGCGAGCGCTTGCGGCGCAGCGCGATCAGCACCTCGCGCACGATCTGTTCGTGGCTGAGGGTCTGCGGCCCGGCGAGCTCGAACACGCCGGCGGTGTCGGGCTCGCGCAGCGCGCCCATCGCGCAGTCGGCGACGTCCTCGGCCCAGATCGGCTGGTAGACGGCGCGTCCACCGCCTGAGATCGGCATCGCCGGCAGCAGCGCCAGCCGCTCGAGCAGCGTCAGCCAGCGGTCGCCCGGTGCGTACACGAGCGATGGCGCAAACACGATCGCGCGCATCCCCGCCTCGCGCACCGCCTGCTCGGCGAGCGCCTTGGCGCGCAAGAAGCGCGCGCGACTGTGGGTGCTGGCGCCCAGAGCGGAGAAGAACACGAAGCGCTCGACCCCCGCGCGCTCGGCGGCCTGCACCATCCGCCAGGTGGCGATCCCACCGAGCTCCTCGATCGAGCCGCGCGGCTGGTCGCGGATCGCGGCGGCGAGGTGCACCACGGTGTCGACGCCGCGCATCGCGTTGCGAAACGACGGTGGGTCGGCGAGGTCGCCAAGGGCGATCTGCACCCTTACGCGGGCGCTGCCCAGCCGGCGGGGGTCGCGCACGAGGCAGCGCACCGGCACGCCTTCAGCGAGCAGGCGCCCGAGAAGGGCCGAGCCCACCTGCCCGGTGGCGCCGGTCAGCAGCAGCATCGCCCCAACCTAGTACACCCGCCCGGAAGCTCAGCGGGTTTCGGCACGCGCCTGGAGGCGCCTGGACGCCACCCGGCGGTCGCCCACGTGCCACCAGCACGCAGGGGCGTCCACCGCGCGGCCCCAGCCACCCCTAGTCACGCCCCGACTC
Organism: Solirubrobacteraceae bacterium; assembly: GCA_035569895.1. Classification (GTDB taxonomy): domain Bacteria; phylum Actinomycetota; class Thermoleophilia; order Solirubrobacterales; family Solirubrobacteraceae; genus Palsa-744. The sequence continues at coordinate 4,166 of DATMMB010000148.1, forward strand.
CCCACAGCGCTTCCGGGCGCGTGTACCAGCGGGGGCCGCCCGCGCGCGTCGCCCAGCCTCGACGTCGGAAACAAATAGTTCAAAATAGTTGCAATATCCAGTACCCACGGCTACCTTGGGCCGATGGCCACCGAAACGCGCGCGGCCCGGCTCCGTGTGCCCAGCACGCCGCTGGCGCGGATAGCCCAGCTCGGCTGGCCCACGCCGGCGTGGGGCGCGATCGGGGTCGTGGCTCTGTTCGTCGGCGTCACGTGCTGGTGGGTGAGCGAGAACGGCTCGATCCCGATCTTCGACGCCGGGCTGCACCTCAGCCTCGGGATCAACGTCTACAACGAGCTCGCCGCCGGGCACTTCGGCACCGCGCTTACGCTCTCGGCGCCCTACCCGCCCTTCGCCTACCTGGTCGGCTCGCTCGGCATCCTGCTTGGCGGGCTGAGCATTCCCGCGATGGTGATCACTGAGAACCTCGTGTTCGTCACGCTGCTGGCGCTCGGCTGCTACAAGGTCGGCCGGCTGGCGTTCAGCCCGCTCGCCGGTCTGCTCGCCGTGGTGTTCGCGCTCGGCTCGCCGCTGATCAGTGCCCAGTTCCACGTGTTCATGACCGACGCGCCGGAGACCGCGATGGTGGCGGTGTCGGTGTGGCTGATCATCGCCAGTGAGGGCTTCTCCAAGCTGCGCGTCTGCGCGCTCGCGGGTGTGGCGTGCGGTCTGGGGATGCTCACCAAGGAGCCGTTCCCGATCTTCGTGATCGGCGTGGTGCTCGTGACGGCGGTGCGCGGTGGCCCGCGGTCGTGGCGCGGCCTCGCCCTGTTTGGGGGAATCGCGCTCGCGCTCGCGCTCCCCTGGTACATCGCCGAGCTGGCGACGATCAAAGCGATCGGCGGCCAGGCGACATCGTCCACGAGTGCCTACGGCTCCGGCGGGGGTTACAGCCCCTCCGGGATCGCGCCGCCGCGGCTGTCGAGCACAAACCTCGAGTGGTACTTCTGGTCGATGGTGAACTCCCTGCTGTTGGTGCCGCTGTTCGTGCTGGCGGCGATCGGCTGGCTGTGGCTGATGCACGGCTTCATCCGGCGTCGCTGGGTCAGCCGCTTGGCGCCGGAGCTCGCGATCGGCTCGTTCGTCGCATGGGCGCTCCTCACGGAGACCTTCTTTCACGACACGCGCTACGACATGCCGCTGCTGATCTACCCCGCGGTGTTCGCCGGCGGCTGGATCGCGAGCCTGAAAGGCCGGTGGCGGGTGCTCGGCACGGCCGCGCTCGCGGCGGCCGTGGGCGCAACCGTGCTCGGTGTGACGTTCGGCGTCGGCAGCGAACAGTCGGTCAACCTCGTGCGTCCCGATGGTGCGCTCGAGGAGCCGGGCACGCTCACGTTCTACAACAAAGGCTTCCTCGTCTCGGCGCCGGAAAGGGACGGCGACCTGTTGGGGATGCTGCGGGCGCTGCGGCGGGAGGGCGTGCACGTGCTCACCTGGCCCCCCGGGGAGGGCGCCGAACCGGATTTCTCCAACGGCGGCGTGACCGCGCTTGCGCAGGTCGCAGAACTCGAACCGAGGGCGGGCTCCCCCTACGCGGCGCTTGGCGCGCATTTCGCCGTGCTCGCGCACGCCAAGATCGGACCGAGCGAAGCGCCGCCCTGCGTCGAGCTCAGCGACCACAGCGGTGTGTGGGTGCGGATCGGCAACCCGGTCGCGCCGGGCGCGCGAGACTACTGTCCGCTGCCGCGGCCGCACTACTACGGGCCCAAGCAGGCTTGAGGACGGCCGCGGGGGCGCGTGCCGGCAGGCCGCTAGTATTCGGCCCTCCCCAGCAAGCAGCCCACGACGACTCGAGAAGGAAACGAATGGCCTACGTGATCGCAGAGCCGTGCATCGGCACCAAGGACAACTCCTGCGTCGAGGTGTGCCCGGTGGACTGCATCCACCCCACGCCCGACGAGCCCGGGTACGACGCCGCCGAGATGCTCTACATCGACCCCGACGAGTGCATCGACTGCGACGCCTGCGTGGAGGCCTGTCCCGTCGACGCGTGCTTCGCCGAGGACCAGCTGCCCGAGGAGTGGCAGAAGTACTCGCAGATCAACGCCGAGTACTTCGCCAACAGCCGCTAACCGAAGCCGGGAGACACTCGCCTGCGGCTCGCATCCCCGTTTCGGCCAGCGCGATACTGCGTCCTCCCTCGCTCGTGTGCAGGCCGAAACGGGGATGCTCGCGAAGCGGGCGTCTCCCAACTTCGGCACACTGCGCGGTGCGTCCTTGCCTCGCTGCTCAGCGGCTGTTGGGCCCAAACACCAGGTAGCCGGCGGGGAGGGCCGCACCGGCGAGGCGCACATTTTTTTGGGGGGGATCGTCCGCGCGAGCTGGCGATATGGCGACGGCTAGCGAGGGCGGGACCTCCGTGCCCCGCCGCGACGGCTGGCGCTTCGGTCGAGCCGTCAGGCCATCGGCAGCGACATGCCGACCGGCTGGGCGGCCGGTGGCGGCGCGGCCGTGCCGCCGTTGCCTGCCCCCACGTCGGCGAGCATGGGCAGCTCCAGCGGCGCGAGCGCGATCAGCCCCCGCGCGGCCTGGCGGATCGCCTGCGCCGCCGGGTCGTCGGGGTTGTCGAGCACCAGCGGCACGCCGCAGTCGGCGTGCTCGCGCAGCGGCATCGTCAGCGGCACCTTGCCGAGCAGTGGCACGTCCAGCTCGTCGGCGAGCTCCTGCCCGCCCCCCTCGCCGAAGATCGCATACCGCTCGCCTGTGGGGGTGGCAAAGCCCGACATGTTCTCGATCACGCCCGAGATCTCCAGCGACACCTTATGCGCCATCTCTGCCGCCCGTCTCGCCACGCGCTGCGCGGTGGGCTGGGGGGTGGTGACGATCACGAAGCGCGCCTGCGGCAAGAGCTGCGCGAGCGTCATCGAGACGTCGCCGGTGCCTGGCGGCAGGTCGATCAGCAGGTGGTCGAGCTCCCCCCATTCGACGTCCTGCAAAAACTGCGAGAGCGCCTTGTGCAGCATCGGCCCTCGCCATACGACGGCCGCATCCTCCTCGACGAAGAAGCCGATCGACATCACCTTCACGCCGTGCGCCTCCAGCGGGACGATCTTGCGCTGCGCCGACACCGGTGGTCGCGTGGCACCCAGCCCGTACATGCGCGGGATCGAGTAGCCCCACACGTCCGCGTCGAGCACACCCGCGCGGCGCCCTTCGGCGCTGAGCGCCGCCGCGAGGTTGGCGGTGAGCGTCGACTTGCCGACGCCCCCCTTGCCGGAGCCCACGCACACCACGTTGCGCACCTGCGCGAGCGCGCCCGCCGGTAGGCTCGCTCGCCCCAGCCGCTCGCGCAGCGCCGCTTTCTCGGCGTCGCTCAGCACGTCGAAGAAGACGTTCACGTGCGCCACCCCCTTCACCCCGCCGGCGGCCTGCGCGACAGCTGTCTGGAAGTGTCCGCGGATCGGACAGCCGGCGGTGGTGAGCGACACGGTGACGTCCACCACCCCGCTCGCGCCGATCTCCACTGAGCGCACCATCTGCAGCTCCACGATTGAGCGGCGCAACTCGGGGTCGATCACCCCCTCGAGGGCGTTCATGATCTGCTCGCGGGTGGGCACGTGCCTATCTTCGCAGAACCCGGAGGGCGCCCCGCCGCGGAGCGCCGCTGCTCATGCCTGCTCGCCGGCCAGCGAGGTGTGAGCTCGCCGCGACTGGGCTCGTGCGGCCGCGGCGGCGCGAGGGGCGCCCGGCGCTACCGCTCCGCCGCCGGGCACACGATGCGATAGTCGCAGTGCGCGCACACCGCGGGCGAAGGTGTCGGCTCGAACGCCTGCGCCATGATCCCCTCGCCGACGCTCAACACCGTGTCGTGCACCCGCTCCGCCTCCGGCGCGCCGCGGGCGGGCACGGGCACCTTGCAGTCGTCGAGCACGTAGTAGTACGCCTGCCGGGTCTCGCCGAGACCCCACGCCTCGCGCGCCGCGATCGCGTACAGCGACAGCTGGATGTCCTCGCTGAGCTCCTCCTCGCGCTTGGCGTACCCCGTCTTGTAGTCGATCAGCTCGTGCTCCCCGCTCGGCAGGCGGTCGACGCGGTCGACCCGGCCGCGCACGTGGTGGGGGCCGAGGTCGAACGCGAACGAGCGCTCAAACCACAGCGGCCTCCCCACACCCTCGGCCAACCGCTCGTGGTAGCGCCGCAGCGCCACGCGCGCCTTGCCCCGCAGCACGCGTTCCCGCTCCCCCTCGCCGATGCCCGCGCGCCGCCACGCGGCGTCGAGCAGTTCCTGCAGCTCGCTCGGGTGCTCCCCGCCGGCCGCGTGGTAGCGCTCGAGCACCTGGTGCACAACGATGCCAAAACGCTGGTGAAGCGTCTGCTCGGTTGGGATTTTCAGCACCCGTGCGAACTTGTAACGCAGCGGGCAGCTGCGGTAGGTCTCGACATCCGAGGCCGACAGGACCAGACCCTCGCCGCGACGCGGTAGGAAGGCCGCGAGCGTCGGCTCGTCGCGGGCCGCCACCGCCTTCGCCCTGAGACGCTCGTCGATCGTGCCCGCCTCGCGCTCGTGCTGCTCGCCGCGCAGCAGCTCGTCCAGGGGCGAGCTGTCGAAGATCTCCCGCTGCAGCGGCGTCATCGCCGCCTTCAGGCGCGCATTGACGTCCTCCAGCGCGGCCTGCGCCGTCTCTCCCCCGGAGCGCTCCGCCAGCGCCGCCAGCTTCAGCAGCTCCAGGTATCTCACGACGCCGTGGGCGACGTCGAGCTCGGTGTCCAGCCGCAGCTCGCCGAGGCGCCCGGCGATGCGCGCCACGTCCTTGAACACCTCCTCGCGCATCGTTCGCAGCGTCGCCTGCAGGGCTCCTTCGGGGCTCGGCGGCACGTCGGGGCTCGGCGGCAGGTCGGCCGGCGCTTGCGGCGGCGATCCGGCGGCCATCGTGCTCGCACCCGTGCGGTGGGGCGCCTGTGGTGGCCGTGCCTCCCGCGTCGCCAGCTCGACCGCCAGCGCCCGCGCCGTCGGGCAGGGGGAGGAGCGTACGAACTCCTCGGCGAGCTCGCACATCCCGGCGAGCGCCGCCAGCCGGCGGGCGTCCTCATCGTCGGCGGCGAGCAGCTGCCGGCGGCGCAGCCCCAGTCGCTCGATCAGGCGTCCCACGAACAGGTCGGCGCGCATCGTGTCGAGGTCGCCCGCCGCCCACCTGTGAAGCTCCAGAAAGCGCCCGATTCGCTCGCGCGCCTGCGGGGGCAGCTGCGGCGACTCCATCGCCGCCGTCAACGCCGCCACCACGTCCAGGCGCCGGCGGCGCACGATCTGGATCACCCGCGCGAGATCGACCTGGCGCAGCTCGATCGGCGGCCGCGCCAGCGCGCGCACCACCGCCGCCGTGTCGCGGGGATCCACCAGCAGGCGCATCCATGCCAGCACGTCGCGCACCTCGGCACGCTGCAGCAGCGCCGCGCGGCCCGCGGAGGGCTCCTCGCGCTGGGCGGGCGCCGGCTCGGTGCCCGCCGCGAGTGCTGCCGCGCCGCGCGCGTGGGGGGGCGCGCACGGGATGCCGCCGTCGTCTGAGCCCGCGTGCCAGGGGCCCGCTTGGTGGTCGAGCGAAGAGGGCACTGCAGGACAGCATATTCCGGGGCTCCGCCGACTTTTGCGATGTGTGCGCACCGGCGGTCGATGTGGTTGGTGTCGCACCCTTGCCGTTCGCCGCCATGGCCGCATTTGGCGCTTCACGTCAACACACTGACACGCGACCTCGCGACGGGTCCTACCCTCCATGTGTGGACGCGATCGATTGGAGCACCGCCCAGCGTGTGGGCGAGCTGATCGCCGGCTCGCCGAAGACTGGGAGCGCGAGCGGGCTCCCAGTCCGCGGGGAGGCCGTGCGCCCGCTCGCGCTGCGCTTCGTGGAGCGCGTGAGCGACTACTCGGGCCTGGCGCCGCCCGCGCGGCTGCCGCCGCTCGAAGCCGTCGATCGCGCGCGCTGGATCGCCGCCAACCTGGCGACCATGCGCCCGATCCTCGAGTCGGTGGCCTACTCGGAAGGGCAGCGATCGGCGCGCGCAAGGCGCCGCATCCGCTACCGCTGGAAGCGGCCAGGGCAGGACCTCGGCCCGCTGTACGATGCGCTTGGGGCGGCCGGCGGGCTGCTTTTGGGCGCGCAGGTGGGGGCGATGGCGGGCATGCTCTCCCAACGGGTGCTCGGCCAGTACGACCTCGCTCTGCTCGACCCCACCGTCGAGCCGCGCCTGCTGCTGGTGGCGCCCAACCTCGCTCAGGCGGCCCGCGCGATGCGGGTCGATGGCGAGCAGCTGCTCGCGTGGGTGACCATCCACGAGATCACCCACGCCGTGCAGTTCTCGGGTGCGCCCTGGCTGCGTGAGCACCTTGCCGGCATCCTCCGGGAGCTGCTCGACGGTATGCAGGCTACGGTGTCGCTCGGGGCGCTCATGCGGCTGCCGGGCGCCGGCGACGCGCGCGCCCTCGCCGAGCGCCTGCGCCGCGGGGAACTGGTGCGCCTCACGCTCGGCGAGCAGCGCTGGCGGCTGGTGGAGCGGCTGCAGGCCACGATGTCGCTGGTGGAGGGGCACGCCGAGCACGTGATGGATGCGGTCGGCGCCGAG
>DATMMB010000149.1:0-8750 GCA_035569895.1 Solirubrobacteraceae bacterium
GCCTCGAGCTGCTGGATACGGCGACCCATCCGCAGCAGCACCTCAACGACAACCTCACGTCCAGCGTCGTAGATCCCCTCCGCCCTCCACGCGCTCCACACAAAAGGATTCGACAGCGCACGGTCATGGGTGGGTGATTTCGTTGTAGGTCGTGGGGCTGTGTAGCGCTCCGAGGCCGAGTAGCGTCTGGAAGGCGGCCATGGGGGTGCGGTGGCGGTTATGGCGGAAGACGAACTCGTCGAGGTAGACCTGTAGGTGTGTGGGCGAGACTCCGCCGGTGGGTGCCCTGTAGCGATGTCTTTAGGTTGGATGCCGCGCGGTGGGCGCGGGGCAGCAGCTTCTGGTGGTCGGGGTGATCGCGTCGCTGCAGGCGGGGCCTGTGGTCATAGCCTGCGTCGGGGAGCTTCTCGTAGCCACTCCAGCCGTCGGTGTGGACGATCGCGCCGGGAACGACGAGTAGCCTTCACCCATGGAGTCAGGGTGCCCCTGCTGGCACATCGGGCAACACCTGTAGCCGCAGCCGCCCCGAGCCCTGGCCACGAACCTCGACGATCACGCCGACCAAGGCCTTACGCTCGCGTGAACGGCCACGATGGCCCTCGTGGCGCCCGCCGACCATGGTCTCGTCGACCTCGACCTCGTCGCCAGCGCGAGGCCGCCAGATACTCCAGACACGCGGCGTCATCGGGAAAACGCTCCTGAAAATCCATGATGCTGCGCGGGAAGTCTGGCCGACTCAGCGCGCTCATAGGAGCGCAACGGGTGCGGAAGTGGCCCTAAAGACATGCTGGCAGGTGGCGGCAGGCCCAGCTAGAGTGCACACATCGAGCTAATGGAGGACGTGTATGTCGAGCGAAACGGTCGAGGCTGAGGACGAGGAGGACGACGACGCTGAGGGCTTCCCGCCAGCTGAGCGTAAGGTCGTCACGCAAAGCTACGACTTGTCGGTCCAGACGCTGTTGGAGCAGTGGGAGAATGGAGTACTGCTTCTCCCGGAGACACAGCGTGAATACGTGTGGGATAACCCACGCGGCAGCCGCCTCATTGAGTCGCTACTGCTGAATATTCCCATCCCGGTCCTCTATTTCGCTGAGACCGACGAGGGGGCCTGGGAGATCTTTGACGGCCAGCAGCGCGTGCGGTCCGTGGTGAGGTTCATCAAGAACGAATACCGGCTAAGCAGCCTGACGGTCCTAGCCGAGCTTAACGGCAAACGCTTTTTTCAGTTGCCTAAGCGGGAGCAGCGCTTTTTGACTACACGGATGATGCGCGCGGTCGTGATCGCGGCGGACTCTCACCCGACGATGAAGTTCGAGATCTTTGAGCGGCTCAATACAGGCGCAATCATTCTTAATGCCCAGGAGCTTCGCAACTCGCTATTCCGGGGATCATTTAATTCGATGCTTCGAGAACTAGCAAAGGACCCGGCATACAGGGAATGCATTGGAACACATGCGCCCAGGAAGCGTATGGTGGACGAGGAGTTGGCGCTCAGGTTTTTTGCGTTGAACGCGAGCTTGTCGGACTATCGGCCGCCGCTCAAGAAGTTCCTAAACGACTACATGCGCGGTATGAAGGATGCTGGCCCGTCCCCGTTGACGGCGCTTCGCGCCGAGTTCGTTACCACAGTCACGCGTATTAGAGACGTGTGGGGTTCAAGTGCGTTTAAGGTTACTGACGCCCATGGAAAGGCTACCGAGAGGTCTCCAAATCGAGCCTTGTTTGACGCACAGATGATCGCGTTCTCGGCTATACCAGCGTCCGAAAATGTGCCGGAGCACCGTAAAGGCATTATCCGCGAGTTTGCGAAGTTGTTCCGCACCAAAGCTTTTATGGACAACATCGTTCTGGCGACAGGTGACCGCACGCGTACCCTGAACCGCATAAATAGCTCGATGGACGCGCTTGAGTCGGCTGGGGTGAGTATCAAGCGCCGGCCCGGATTGACTTGATCCCGGTTCGGTCAGAGCGATGGCATCAGGATCTCTCGACGCGTTTGTGCGGGCTGTCGAAGAGATAGCCGACCTGCAACGGGCTGATCGCACACCGCCTGGGGGAACGCCGCTCGAGCCCGACATAACACGCGTCGTTGGTCGTGCGAGTGTTGTCCTGCTGACAAGCCATTTTGAGCGTTATATCTATGCCGTCAACGAGGAGGCGGCAGGCGTTATTAATACCGCCGGTATGGCGGGATCGCTGCTTCCTGAGAAGCTAAGGTTGATACATAGCTCGAGCATTGTTGACGCAATGCTCGAAACGGACTGGGTGAACAGAGCTAGCAAGCTTCGCGAATTCATGGAATTGGAGGGATGGCTGTGGAGCAAAGGACAGTCCGGGGTGCTTGACCACAAGCGGTTGCTGACGTGGATGAAAGCGCCAACGCCAACGAACCTTGTTCGCTACTACCGTCATTGGGAAATCGAAGATATTTTCAGCGCGATTACCCGCGCTGCCCACACGAAGACCGACCTGCGACTGAAGCTGCAAGAGCTGGTTGATAAGCGCAACAACATCGCTCACGGCGACCCAAACACCGAGGCGACGCGCAGCGATGTCGACGGGTATAGAGATGCGGCTCTGAGGTTCTGTGAGCGGTCTGACCGTCAGCTCGCCAGGGCCCTCGCGCGCATTCTCACATGCCCACAACCGTGGTAGGTCCGATGTGGGATGAGTCGTACAGGTTGTGACGCACGTCGTCTGCTGGATTGGGATCTCGTGGACCTGATCCGGCCTCTAACCTAGCGTCGCGGCTGCATCCTCGTCGAGGGCTGGATCAGCCGATGCGAGCGCAGTGCGTGACGCACTCCAAGCAGCGTTCGTCGATGAGAACCAGGCGAAGCTCGCGAGCGCTCTTCTGACGCATCTCCGCTCAGCGAACTGGACGCTGGCTGCCCTGGTGGCCGGTGCTGCGCGGTGAATGCGATGAAGTCGCCTTTCGCATAGCCCGTAGTGGACGCCGGGCAGTGTCGAAGAGGAAAAACGTGGCCGGTGGTGACGCCGGGAGTAGCGATTCAGAGCGCCCCCCAGAGGTGCACCAGCGCGTATGCCCGCCACGGCCGCCAGCGCTCCGCCAGGCGCGCCGCTTCGCGCGGCGAACATCCCCCGCCGGGCTCCGCGTGGCGGCGCAGCGCATCGAGCGCGCGGCGCACGCCGAGGTCGGACGGCAGGAACGCGTCGGGATCGCACAGCGCGCGCAGCGCGATGTACTCCACCGTCCACGGCCCGATGCCCGGCATCTGCAACAGGCTGGCGCGGAGCTCCTCGCGGTCGCTGCCGGGGTCGATCGCGATCTCGCCCTCGGCGAGCGCCCGTGCGAGCTCCAGCAGCGTGTGCCGCCGGCGCGCCGGGCCGCCGGGCAGCGCCTCGGGCGCCGCGGCGGCGATCGCCGCGGGGGTCGGGAAGAGGTGTGTGAGACCGCCGTCGGGTGCCGGCAGCGGATCGCCGAGCGCCCCCACCAGCCGCGCGGCGGCGGTGCGGGCGGCGACGACGGAGATCTGCTGGCCGAGCACCGCGCGCACCGCCAGCTCGTCGCCGTCCACGGCACCGGGCACGCGCAGCCCACGGGCGGCGCGTACGAGCGGCGCGAGCAGCGGGTCGCGCGCCAGGTGCTCCGCGGGCGCGGCGGGGTCGGCGTCGAGGTCGAGCAACCGCCGGCAGCGCTGCACCGCGGCGGTGAGGTCGCGCAGGTCGGCAAGGCGCAGGCGGCACTCGATCTGCCCGTCCACACGCGCCAGCTCCGCCACGCCGTGGCCGCGCGGCAGGCGCAGCGTGCGCCGGTAGCAGCCCTCCACCACCTCCTCCACCCCCGCCACCGAGCGCGCGCCGAAGAACCCGAGCAGCCGGTCCCAATGAAGCGGTTCGCGGTATGCCAGACGCACCGTGAGCGCCACCGGCCCACTGCCGGCGGGCACCTCCGAGCCATTGCGATGCCCCGGCGCTTTGCGCCGCAGCTCCGTGGGGGTGCGCGCGTAGACCTCGCGGATCGTGTCGTTGAACTGGCGCACACTCGCAAACCCGGCGGCGTGTGCCACGTCGATCTGGCGCAGCGAGGTGGTCTCGATCAGGATGCGCGCGGTTTGCGCCCGCTGCGCGCGGGCCAGCGCCAGCGGCCCCGCCCCCAGCTCGGCGGTGAGCTGGCGCGTCAGGTGGCGCTCGCTGTAGGAGAGGCGGCGCGCAAGCCCGCTCACGCCCTCGCGATCGACCACCCCGTCGGCGATCAGGTGCATCGCGCGCGCCGCCAGATCGCCGCGCAGGTTCCACTCCGGCGAGCCCGGCGCGGCGTGCGGGTGGCAGCGCAAACAGGCGCGGAAGCCAGCGCTCTGCGCCGCAGCGGCGGTGGGGTAGAAGCGCACGTTGCGGCGCTTGGGCACGATCGCGGGGCAGCTGGGACGGCAGTAGATCCCGGTGGACGCAACCGCCACGAAGAAGCATCCGTCGAAGCGGCGGTCGCGGCTGCCCAGCACGCGGTAGCGCGCCTCGAACCCATCGGCGCCCTGCCCCACCGCCGTCCCGCCGGCGGCGGTCGCGGGCCTCGCGGCCGTCGCGGGCCTCGCGGGGGCCACGGTCGTCGCGGGCCTCGCGGGGGCATCGTCGGTGATTGGCGTGCGCGCCACCCCTCGCAGTATGCAGCCTGGGGCTAGCGGTTTTCGGACAGCGACAACCACCACGGCTACCGTGGCCGATTCCCGCGAGCCGCCGCCCTGCCCACGTGCGAGAGTACACACATGCTCTATTCCACGTTCGACACCCCCGTCGGCGAGCTGCTCGCCACCGCCGACGCCGCCGGCAAGGTCACCGGCCTGCACTTCCCCGACCACCGCGTCCCCGCCCGCGAAGGCTGGGTGCGCGACGACCGCGCGCTTGCGCCCCTGCGCCGCCAGCTGCAGCAGTACTTCGCCGCCGAGCGCCGCGAGTTCGAGCTGGAGCTCGCGCCCAGCGGCACGCCGTTTCAGCTCGCCGTGTGGCGGGCGCTGCGCGCGATCCCCTACGGCGACACCGCCTCCTACGGCGAGATCGCCGCCGCCGTCGGGCAGCCGAACGCCGCGCGCGCGGTGGGCGGCGCCAACAACCGCAACCCGATCGCGATCGTGATCCCCTGCCACCGCGTGATCGGGGCGGACGGCACGCTCACCGGCTACGGCGGCGGCATGGACCGCAAGCGACACCTGCTCGCGCTGGAGTCGGGCGCGCTGGCGCTTGTATAAAAGGTGCTGTTCCACATGGCGCATGTGCCATGTGCCGACGCGTGCATGTTAGATAAAAGCGGGATGCGAGCGAAGCTAATGTCTCCCAGCCTCTGCGACACCACGGTGTACCGACGTGTGCATGCTTGGAAAAAGCGGGATGCGAGCAAAACTACTATCTCCCGAGTTCTGTGACACCGCGCGCATGCGCGCGGTGTTCCGACGTGTGCATGCACACGTCGGGCAGGGCCGCATGCGGCCCTGCCCGGACCTGCCGCATGCGGCAGGTCCCCAGCGCTATAGGTCGCAATGCGCCGACTGGATCGCCCTTATAGGTCGCATGGGCCGACCGGCCTTGCGTGAATCAGTAGTCGTATAGTCCCCCCGTGCTCCGTCACCTGATCTCGATCGACCAGGTCGACGACGCTTTGGCGCGCAAGATCTTCACCGTCGCCGACGACATGGCCGCCGCGCTGCGGATTCCCACGCGCCTGTCGAGCCTCACCGGCAGAGTGGTGGCGCTGCTGTTCTTCGAGCCCTCATCGCGCACGATCCTGAGCTTTTCCGCGGCCGCCGCGCGGCTCGGTGCGGCGGTGATCTCCCACCGCGGCGTCGAGTCCTCCTCGCTTTCCAAGGGCGAGTCGATCGAGGACACCGTCCGCGTGGTGGGCAGCTACGCCGACCTGATCGTGCTCCGCCATGAGGCCGCCGGCGTCGCCGCCCGCGCGGCGGCGGTGTCGCCGGTGCCGCTGATCAACGGCGGCGACGGCCCCAACGAGCACCCGACGCAGGCCCTGATCGACATGTACACGATCGAGCGCGAGCTGGGGCGGCTGCACTCGCTGCGCGTCGGCATGGGCTTCGACCCGCGCCACTCGCGCTCGATCCACTCGCTCTGCCGCGGCCTCTCTCACTACCCCGACAACGACGTGTTGCTCGTCGGCCCCGAGGAGCTGTGGCTCGCCGAAGGGCAGTTGCGCGAGCTGCGCGAGCGGGGCCTGCGCGTCCAGCAGAGCACCGACATGCGGGAGCTGCTGGCGCGCGAGGTGGTGTACGTCAACCGCTTCCAGGTCGAGCGCATCGCCGACCGCGCGCTGGCGGAAACCTACCGCGAGCGCTACTGCATCTCCGCCGATGCCGTGCGCGGCTCGGAGATCAAGCTGCTGCTCGACCCGCTGCCGCGCATCCACGAGATCGCTCCCGAGGTGGACGACATGGCGCAGGCGCTCTACTTCAAGCAGGCCGCCAACGGCGTCCCGATCCGGATGGCGCTGCTGTCGATGCTGGCGTAGGGCAACCCCAAGCAGCACGCCAGCGCGGTGGCCGGGATCGCGTTCGCGCTCGCCGATGGCGCGACGGCGGGCTCGCGCACGGCGTATTCGACGTGGGGAGCGCCCGCCAGCGACACCCATGCGGCGAACGCTCTGCCGGTCGCCGGATCGATCGCCACCGCCGGCGGCCCGTCGGCGCCCGCCGGCGCCACCTGCTCGGGGGCGTCGAATGACACTTCGCCCCGCCCCGCGTAGTGGCCGCGCGCGGCGCGGATCGCCCAAGAACCGGGGTTCGCCCGCCCGGAGCCCGCCCGCCCGGGGGCGCCTTCGGGCAGACGTGGGGCGACGCGCCACACCGCCACCGCTTCGGCGTCGGGGCCGGGGGCGACGTCGCTCAGCACGGCCTCCTGGGTTGGCGAGCTGCCGCCTGCAGCCGACGCGGCGGCGGCGCTGCCGAGCGCCGCGGTGCCACGTCCCGCGGCGGGTGCCGATTCGGAGATCGCCACCGGCGCCCACGCGCCGCGGTGCAGCGACACCGGCGACGCCAGCACCGCGTAGCGGCCGTCGCGGACCCCTGTCCACGCGAGCATAACCGCCTCGCTGGACAACCGGATCAGGCGCGACGAGCCGACTGGCGGGACGAAGCCGCCGGGGTCGCGGTAGCGTTCGAGCGTGTGCGGCGCGCCGAACGCGAGGCCGGCGGCGGCGATGCTCAGCTCGATCGCCGTGCTCGACTCGCGGCCCGACCGCTGTCCGATCGATTCGCCCGGCGGTCGGCTCGCCGGTCGGCTTGGCAGCACCGATTGGGTGCGCCACGCGACGATCGCGTGGCCGTCGTCGCTGAGCAGCGCCCACACTTCACGCGTGCTCCACCCGGTTTCCAATTGCGCCAGCCTGTGCGCCGGCTGGGCGGGGCCCGACTGGGGCAACTCGCATGCGTAGATCGCCCCGCCGCTGGCCCACACCAGCAGCGCTTCGGCGCGGAAGTCGAGCGTCACCACCAGCGCCGCGATCGGGTGGCGGCCCACCGGCACCAAACGCGCGGCGCTCAGCGTGTCGTCGTAGTGGCGCTGCACGCGCACTGCGATCGCCCAACCGGCGCGGGTGCGCACCGAAGAGGCGATCGCGGCGTCCCCGAGATAGCCGCTGAACGCCGCCACCGGCGCCGCCAGCCCGCCGAGCGGTCGCGGCGCGCTGAACGCGCCCACGTCCCTGCCCTCTGACAGCCCACCCGTGCCCGCCACCACGACCTGCCCCGCAGCGGTGCCGGTGGCGGCCGCGACCGCCGTCAAATCGCTTCCGGCGACGAGCGGACGGGCGCGGCTGGGAACGTCGCCGCGCCCGAGCGTCGCGCCCACCGCCTCCCCGCCGCCGCCGGCTTTGCAGCCGCGCGGCGCGCTCCACAGCAGCGCTCCCGGCCCGCTGCGCATGGTCGGTTCGGCGGAGGGAAACACCACCAGCACGGGCGCGCTCTTCAGCGCCACCGCACACCCCGCCGGGCGTGCCTGGGGCGACCAGCGGCCGGCGGGGGCGCTCGCGGGAGGAGACATGGCCGGGGCCGCAAGCGTCGCAGATCTCGCTGGCCTGGCGAGCGGGGCGGATGCGGTGGACGCGGCCGGTGCGTACAGCATCAGCGCGACGATCAGCGCCGCGCAAGCCCCACGGGACCGAAGCCTCACCAAGCGAGCCGGCACCCGGCAATCGTAGGGGCTCGGCACCACCGATCTGCCCGCTTTGCTCCACGCTATGTCCTGCCCGGCGGTCCTTCGCCGTCGCCGACGGCGGGGGCTCGCACCCCTCGCGCCGCCCCTACGCGCCGCCGGCCGCCTGCGCCGCTTCGCGGGCGCGGCGGTACTCGTTGACCACGATCTCGGTCAGCTCCTCCACGGAGGTCTCCGCGGTGGGCTTGTCGAACGCGATCGTCCCGTCCTGGATCAAGCTCACGCGGTCACATGCTTCGAACACATGCACGTAGTTGTGGAGGATCATGATGACCGAGACCCTGCCGTCCGCCTTCAAGCGCGCGACCAGGTCGAGGATCTGCGCGCCCTCTTTGGCGCCCATCGCCGCCAGCGGCTCGTCCAGCAGGATGATGTCCGCGTCGGAGTTGACCGTGCGGGCCACCGCTATCGCCTGGCGCTGGCCACCGGACAGCCGCGCCACGGCCACGTCGATCCGCGGGATGTTGATGCCGATCTCGTCCAGTGCTCGGCGTGCTTCGCGCTTCATCTCACGGTTGGCCAGGAACGGGATCGGATGGTGCACCTTCTCACGGCGCAGCGCCAGGTTGTGATAG
>DATMMB010000150.1:0-2919 GCA_035569895.1 Solirubrobacteraceae bacterium
AGGCCGGCGCGGATCGCCACGAGGCTGCCCATCGGGTGGGCGATCGCGTCCTCCTGCGCGAGCATCCGCTCCACCAGCGGCGCCGCCACCGCCGGGTCGGGGAGCGCGAACGCGAGCACCACCGCGCGCTCGCCGATCCCGAAGGGGCGCAATCTCGCCTGCAGCTCCTCGGGGTAGAGGCGGCCGGTGAGCGCCTCCGCCAGCACGTCGCCCGCCATGCTGCGCTGCAGCATCTCGTAGCGCTCGTCGAGCAGCTGCGCGAACACGCGCTCGGTGATCGCGATGAACGGCAGCTCGTAGGGCACCTCGAACAGCGGGAAGTCGCGCTTGCGCGCCTCGTCGGCGAGCGCCGGCGGCAGCCGTTTGTGGGCGAATCCGGTGCCGAAGCCGAGCCCGCCGATCTCGTGCTCGGATAGCCGCGCGACCAGCTCGCGCTGGCTCTTCGCGTTCGGCAGCTGCAGCCCGGTGGTGAGCAGCAGCTCGCCCCCGCGCAGCCACGGCGTGGGGTCCAGCAGCTCGGTCGAGTGCACCCACCGCACGTGCGCTTTCGCCGGCTCCTCGCCGCTCAGGAGTGTCAGGCCCAGCTCGTCGACGAGCCCGGCGACGGTCAGCATCCGGCGGCCTCTAGCTGCACGATGGTCACGATCCTCTCCCTCCGTCCCCTCGCTGGCCGCTCATCCGCGTCCTACCGCCTCACCATCCGCTCCCACGCCTCGCGCAACACCGGGCGCAGGATCGCCTCGATCTCCTCGAACTGGTCGGGCCCGGCGATCAGCGGCGGCGAGAGCTGGATCACCGGCTCGCCGCGGTCGTCGGTGCGGCAGATCAGCCCGCGCCGGTAGAGCTCGTGCGAGAGGAAGCTCCGCAGCAGCTCCTCGGCCTCCTCGTGCGAGAAGGTCTGCTTGGTGTCGCGGTCCTTCACCAGCTCGATCGCCTGGAAGTAGCCGGCGCCGCGCACGTCGCCGACGATCGGTAGGTCGCGCAGCCCCTCCAGCATCGCGCGAAACGCCGGCTCGTTGGCGCGCACGTGCTCGCACAGGCGCTCGCGCTCGATGATCTCGATGTTCGCCAGCGCCACCGCGCTCGCCATGGGGTGCCCGCCGAAGGTGAAGCCGTGGTTGAAGATCGCCTCCCCATGCATGAACGGCTCGGCGATGTGCTCGCCGGCGATCACCGCCCCCATCGGCGCGTACGCGGAGGTGATGCCCTTCGCGGTGGTGAGGATGTCCGGCTGGTAGCCATACCGTTCGCAGCCAAACCAGGTGCCCAGGCGCCCCCACGAGCAGATCACCTCGTCTGAGATCAACAGCACGCCGTGGCGGTCGCAGATCTCGCGCACCCTCTGGAAGTAGCCCTCCTGGGGCACGAAGCAGCCGCCGCTGTTCTGCACCGGCTCGAGGATCACGGCGGCCACCGTCTCCGGCCCCTCGAACACGATCGCCTCATCGATCTGATCCGCCGCCCACAGCGGGTCGCGATCCTCTTTCCAGCGGTAGCTGTTGGTGTTGGGGACGTGGTGCCCGCCGGGCGTGAGCGGCTCGAACGGCGCGCGCAGGGCGGGCAGCCCAGTGGCGGTGAGCGCCCCCATCGAGGTGCCGTGGTAGGCGAGATGGCGGGCGATCAGCTTGAAGCGCTGCGGCTCCCCGCGCATGGCGTGGTAGGCCTTCGCGAGCTTCCACGCGCTCTCCACCGCCTCCGAGCCACCCGAGGTGAAGAACACGCGGTTGAGGTTGCCCGGCGCGAGCCCCGCGATCCGCGCCGCCAGCTCGATCGAGCGAGGGTGGGCGTAGCTCCAGTTGGTGTAGAAGCCGAGCTCCCGCGCCTGGCGTGCCGCCGCGTCCCCCAGCTCCGCGCGGCCGTGGCCGACGTTGACGCAGAACAGCGCCGACAGCCCGTCGAGATACCGCTTGCCGTGCTCGTCGTGCACGTAGCAGCCCTCGCCGCGCACGATCACCGGCACCTCGTGGTCGGCGTAGCCGCCCATCCGTGTGAAGTGCATCCAAAGATGCTGGCGCGCGAGCTCCTGAAGATCGCCGCCGGCACCGCCGTCCGCCGCCTGCGCCGAGCCGGCATGCGCGGCGCCCCCCGCCGCGCCCGGCCGGGAGACGGCGCCACCCTCCACGGCGTGTGCGCCGCCGGCCTCGGCGCGGCCCGGCTGCGAAGGCGGGACGGGTGCGGTCGCCGTGGCGGGGTCGTCGCTTACGTGCGTGGCCATCTCCTGTCTCCTTTATCGGAACTCGAAAGGACGAGGGGCCCGGCTCGCCGGCCCGGCGGCCGGCTACGCCACCCTCTTGACCGTTCCCGTCGCATAGACACTTAGCACAAACGTACCCTCCGTCCATGCACGCATCAATGCTCTACAAGGTCAACTCCGCTACCCAGTGTTGTACTGAATGTACAAGTTGGCCGTGAAACTTTGGGGATCGCGCCCAATTGTCGCTCCCCGGCGGGGGTCGTAGCGTCTGTTACGACCGACTGTTCGCGCAAGGTCACGTTCCGACTGTCAGCAGGAGAGGTAGGGAGGACCACACCATGGCCGCGATCGAAGCATCCGCATCCGACGGGCCGCTCGCACAGTCGGGCGTGATGGACAAGGGGCTGAAGAAAGGAGCGATCGGCTACCTCTCCAACATCGTGATCGGCGTGGCCTCCACCGCGCCGGCCTACTCGCTGGCCGCGACGCTGGGCTTCATCGTCGCCGTCAAAGGCGTCGGCGTGCACGCCCCCGCAGTGATGCTCGTGGCGTTCATCCCGATGCTGCTGGTCGCCGCCGCCTATAAATACTTCAACCGCGCCGACCCCGATGCCGGCACCACGTTCGCCTGGGTGACGCGCGCGTTCGGCCCGATGACCGGCTGGATGAACGGCTGGGCGATCTTCCTCGCGGACCTGATCGTGATGGCATCGTTGTCGGACATC
>DATMMB010000151.1:0-9906 GCA_035569895.1 Solirubrobacteraceae bacterium
TGTAGGAGCCGGCCGGGGCGACCCACACGTCGGTGAACGCGTTCATGTCGTGCGCCGCGTCTTCGAGGCCGGCGAGCAGGTCGCCGTGAGCCCCCTGGATCGCGACGCTGCCGAACACCGCCACGGCGCCGGTCGCCGCGATCGCCATCGCCCGCGCGCGGGCGCCGCGCAGCTCCATCGCCGCGACGTGCGCGACCGGGCTCGTGATCCTGCCCGCCAGCCGCGTGACGAGCGCGAGCGTCGCGCTGAGCGCGAGCGGCAGCTCCAGCAGCAGCGCGCCAAACAGCAGCGCCATCCCCGCCAGCGCCGCGTTCGGCGCGAGCAGCAGGATCGCGGTGGCGCCCGCGAGGCACGCGACACCGGCGAACGGCGGCAGGAACTCCCGCTCCAACCCGGCGTGCGGGGTGGCGCCGCCGCCGCCAAGGCGCCCGCGTGTAGCGGCTTTGCCGGGAGGCGAGTCGTCGAGGCCGGTTTTGCGGGGCAGGTCGTTGATTGCGGCTTTGCGGCGAGAGCCAGCGATCGCCGCGAGTGGATCGCCCGCTAGAGGGTGGCGCAGCCGGCCGAAGGCCGGCTGGCCGAAACGGGGATGCGAGCCGAAGGCGAGTGTCTCCCGGCTTCGGTCGGGCCCCTCTTTTCCGGAAAAAACGTCGCGCAGCGGGCTCATCACCGCCACGACCGCCGCCGCCATCCCTCCGCCCGCGGCGAGCGCCACGCTCTGCCAGCCCACCACGCGCTGCGAGCCGAGCGCGAACGCTAGGGAGAGGAACGCCGGGTTGGAGTGGAACAGGTGGATCGAGAGCTCCTCGCCCAGCGCCAACCCGAGCACGCACGCGATCAGCCCCAGCACCACTGCGTCGAGCGTCAGCACCGCGATCGCCGTCCGCGCGGTGTATCCGTCGCGGCGCAGGTCGGCGATCAGCCGGCGCCGCTGCGCCACCGTCAGCAGCATCGCGTTGAACGCGAACAGGAACCCCACCAGCGCGCAGATCGCCGCAAACAGCGAGGTCGCTTGGTCGCTCGCCGCGGCGGCCTTCGCGAACAGCGTCTCGTCGTAGCCGATCGGCTCGACGTTCAGCCGGCCGGCGGCGATCCGCTCCAGGGCGGCGCGCACCCGCGCCTGCGCGCCGGGCGCCGGCTGCACGAGGATGCGGCTCACACGCGCGCCCACGCCCGCCAGTTCCTGTGCGAAGGCGAGCGGCGCCAGCGCGATCGGGGTGCCGACCAGCGCTCCGATCTGACGGGCGTGCAGCTGCTCGTACAGCGGCGCCGTGGCGGTGTGCCCGGCGAGCTGGAAGGTCGCTTCCTGGCCGAACCGAGTCACGCCGATGGCGCGCGCGAGCGGCGCGGGCAGCACCACCGCGCCGACCCCGCCGAACGGCGTCAGCTCGACGTGGCGCACCAGCGCGCCGCCGAGCTTGGCGAGGGTGGCGTCGGCGCCGATCAGCTTCACCGACTCCGCGCCCTGCGGCCCGGAGGCGTTGGCGTCGGCTTCCAGCAGCGGCGCCGCCGTGCGCACGCCGGGGATTGCGCGCACCCGCACAAGCGCGCTCTGCGGGAAGCCCTGCGGGTCGCGCGCCAGCAGCTGCAGCGTCGCGCGCCCGGCGATCCCGCGCATGAGCGCCGCCACCGAGCTTTGCAGGCTGGAGCTCGACACCTGCGAGGCGAACAGCAGCGCCACCCCGGCGGCGATCCCGAGCACCGCCAGGCACTCTTGCGCCAGGCGCGCGCGCAGGCGCACGCGGTAGAGGCGTACGACGTTCGACGGTTTCACGGCTACGCCGCGTCGTCGGGGATCGGAGGCCCGCCCACCAGCCCACCAGCCCGCTCGCCGACGCGCCCGTCCATGCCCACGCCACCATCCACGCGCGCGCCGATCCATCCGGCGAGCTTTCCGTCCGCCTGGGCGGACGGAAGCGGCCCAGCTCGCTCGGCCTCGTAGTCCGACAGCCGGCCGTCGCGCAGCGCGAGCACGCGGTCGGCGTACTCGGCCGCCATCGGGTCGTGGCTGACGAGCATGATCGCCACGCCGCGCTCGCGGCACAGCCCCCGCAGCAGCTCCAGCACTTCGCGCCCGCGCTGGGTGTCGAGGCTGCCGGTCGGCTCGTCTGCGAGCAGCAGGCTGGGCTCGGTCGAGAGCGCCCGCGCGATCATCACCCGCTGGCGCTCGCCCATCGAGAGCGTCTCGGCGCGGTGGCGCAGGCGTTCGCCCAGCCCCAGCCGTTCCAGCAGCGGCGCGACCTCGCGCTGGGCCGCGCTCCAACGGTGGGTCTTCAGCAGCTTCAGCACCGCGTTGTCGATCGCGCTGACGCCCGGCAGCAGGTCGAAGCTCTGGCGGATGAAGCCCAGTTCGGTGAGCCGGAAGCGCGAGGCTTCGCGCTCGCTCAGCGAGGAGGTGTCGCGTCCGCCGATCAGCACGCTGCCCGACGTGGGCGCCAGCAGCGTCGCCACCATCAGCAGCAGCGTCGTCTTGCCCGACCCGCTCGGCCCGTATAGCGCCACCATCTCCCCGGCCTGCACGCGCAGCGACACGCCGTCCACGGCGCGCACCGGCTCGCCGCCGACCGCGGGGTAGTGCTTGACGAGGTCACGCAGCTCCAGCACCGGTGCTCCTCACGTGCGTGGCGCGCGTGACTGGGCGATCGCCTTCGCGCGTCGGGGCCGCCGCGCGAGCGATCGTTCTCATGGCGGCTCTCG
Source organism: Solirubrobacteraceae bacterium (assembly GCA_035569895.1). Lineage (GTDB taxonomy): Bacteria > Actinomycetota > Thermoleophilia > Solirubrobacterales > Solirubrobacteraceae > Palsa-744. Next base: position 2,695 of record DATMMB010000151.1, read on the forward strand.
CCAGGCGGACCCTGGCCCTGGCGGAACGGTGTTTGGCCCGCGCCGGGCAGGGCTCCTTGGCGACGGTGCTGGCGCTGGAGCCGTCGGCATAGGTGAACGCCGCGGCAAACGGCCATCCGCCGGCGGGGCAGCGCGCGGGCACCAGCACGGTGTTCGCGCCGCGCGCTAGATGCGGCCCGCTCGCGCCGATCGTGAGCGTCAGGTCGGCCAGCGAGGTTTCCGACGCCGACGGCAGCGTCGGGATCGGCGGGAGCGGGATCACGAGCTCTTCCCCGTAGGGGGCGTGGGCGGGGACCACCGTGCCGGTGACGATCACCTGCGCCGGCACCGGCTTCGAGCCTTCGCCGAGCAGCTCGAGCGTCGGGTCGTTGCCTCGCGGCGGGCCGACGAATGCCCACAGGGCGACTTCCTCCCTGACCACTTCCGGTCCGACGAGCGCCTCGGCGAGCGCGTGTCCCCTGCCCACTAGCGACTGCGCAGGGCAGCCTCCGGGGCCGTGGGCTTCAAGCGTCGCCGCGCTGCAGCTGCGCAAGCTCGGCACTTCGAGCGTCAGCCCGGCGGGGAGGCTCAACACCGAGCGATGCACCGGTGATGGCACGCCCTCCTCGCCGCCGGTGTATTGAATCGCGAGCGTCAGCGCGCCCTTGGCGCCCGCCCGGTTGGGGGAGAGCGTGGGCACGAGTGTCGCCGAGGTCTGCGCCCGCGCGGACGCTGCCAACGCCGCACAGAGCGTCAGGGCCGCGGCGAGGGCGTGGGGGGCCCTCGCCGCGATCGTGGCCCGAGTCGCTGGACTCGGGCTACGTGTGTTGCTCCCTCTGCGAATCATAGCTCCCAAAATCCCACAATGTTCTAGCATTCTAGCACAATAACAAAACCAGTCACAGGCGCCCCAATTTCATGTAACTCAGGGTAACACGATTTTCGCGAGTGTGCGGCTCGCCGCCGCGCGTCGTAAGCTCTCGCGCGGCGTGCACCATCCGATCTCCTACTTCCAGGCGGTGATCCTCGGCCTCACGCAAGGGATCGCCGAGCCGTTCCCGATCTCGAGCCTCGGGCACGCCGTGGTGCTGCCGCGGCTGTTCGGGTGGAACATCCACCAGAACGACAAGTTCTTCCTCACGTTTCTCGTCGCCACGCACTTCGCCACGGCGCTCACGCTGCTGCTGTTCTTCATCCGCGATTGGGTCAAGATCGTCGGCGGCGTCCTACGCTCGCTGCGGATGCGCGAGATCCGCGAGGACGACGTGTACGCACGCCTCGGCTGGCTGCTCGTGGTTGGCACGATCCCCGCCGGGATCATCGGGCTGCTGCTGCAGGAATCGCTGCGCAAACTGTTCGCTTCCGCGTCGATCGCGGCCGCCTTTTTGATCGTCAACGGGATCGCGCTGCTGATCTTCGAGCAGCTGCGCAAGCGCCAGCCGCGGCCGGGCGACTATCTCGGCGACGCCGATGAGCGCATCGCCAAGCTCAGCTGGCGTCAGGCGATCGCGGTCGGCACCTCGCAGGCGGCGGCGCTGATCCCCGGCATCTCGCGCTCGGGCTTCGCGATGGGGGGCGGGCTGATCGCGGGTCTCTCCAACGAGGACGCCGCGCGCTACTCGTTCCTGCTCGCCACCCCAGTGATCCTCGCCGCGGCGGCGCTGAAGCTGCCGGAACTGCTCGGCTCGCAGGGCAACGGCGTGCGCGGCCCCGCGCTCGTCGCCGGCCTCTGTGCGGCGGTGACCACGTTCCTGGCGGTGAAGTTCCTGCTGCGCTTCTTCCAAGCCAACCGGCTGTCGCCGTTCGGGATCTACTGCATCGCGTTCGGGGGGATCTGCACGGTCGCGTTCGCGGTGTGATCGGGCACGGGAGCGCTTGAGCACTCGGGGGCGAGCGCTCAACGCGAGACTGCGTAGCGCAGCAGCAGGAGCCCTTCGCTCTCCAGCACATCGCGCAGCTCCAGTGCGACCGTCGGTTGCAGTTCCGGTCCGCAGACGATTCGCAATGTCGCCGCCGCCTCGCCCTCGCCGCCGCCCGCGAGTTTGGGGGCGAGCGACAGAAACAGCTCGTCGACAACGCCCGCCCGCAGCAGCGCGCCGTTCAGATGCGGGCCGCCCTCGCACAGCACCGTGCGCACCCCCCACCGGGCGCGAAGCTGTCCGAGCGCGGCAGGCAGGTCGAGGTGGCCGTCGCGGGCCGCGCGCACGTAGTCGATGGCGGGACGCTCGGCCAGCTCGCCGGTGCCAGACGGCGTCAGGACGGTGTCAGACGGCGTCAGGATCACGACCCGCGCGGCGGGATCGGCGAGCAGCGGGATCGCTGCGGGGAGCACGAGACTGGCCGAGACGATGCACGCGAGCGGTTCCTCCGCCAGCCCCCGCGCGCGGCGCAGCCCCCGATGGGCCTCGCTGCGCACGAGGCGGCCGTAGCGCTCGGCGCGCACGGTGCCGGCGCCGACCAGCACCGCGTCGACGGCGGTGCGCAGCGCGTGGAAGAGCTCGCGGTCGGCGCGGTTGCCGATAGACCCGGAGCGTCCCTGCAGCGCGGCGCGTCCGTCGGCGGTGCACGCCATGTTCAGGAACACGCGCGGGCGCCCGCGCGCCGGCGGCGCGTCGCGCGGATCCCACAGCCGCAGGCGCTCCACCGCCTGCTCCGCCGTCGTTTGCCGTGCGGGCCCGTCGAGCAGCGATGCGACGACGGCCGCGCTGGCGGGGGTGGGCTCGGAGGTCATCCACCAACCCTAGCCGCGGGCGCTGCCGCTCGCCTGCGACGAGCGCGAAGGGGGCCCTGCGCCCGCCCACGACGAGGTGCGCGGGGGTGCTGCGCCTGCCCGCGACAATCGCGGCCTCGGAGGCGCCGCTCCACTCGTGGCGAGCGCGTCAACATCCTGGGAACACGACAGCCTCCCCACCTGCTACCGTCGTGCCCGTTGGGCCGGACAGAACCGGCGTAAAAGCAGTGCAAGCGCTCGCAGGTCGAGGCTCTTCGCAGCATCCTCCGCGCAGCAGCACGCACGAATCGTGGAGGAATGCCACATGCCTACTGGCACAGTGAAGTGGTTTAGCGACGACAAGGGGTTTGGCTTCATCACGCCCGATGACGGAGACAAGGACCTGTTCGTCCACCACACCGGAATCAACGGCGAGGGCTACCGCTCGCTGCAGGAGGGCTCCAAGGTCTCATACGACGCCGAGGAGGGCGACAAGGGGCCCAAGGCGGTCAACGTCAGCACGATCTGAGCTGACTCTCGTCGCCCCTGGCGGTGTCTCGTCGCCCCTGGCGGCCCCTGGCGGCGTCCTCGCTCGCTCGTGTGCTGAGCACACTTCGCTCGCTGCGTGCTTGCCAGGAACGACGAGCCATCCGTCAGGTCGACTTCGTCGCCGGCAAGCTCGGCGGCAGAGAAAGCTCGGCGGCAGAGTTCGTTGCATGAATTAGAAGTCGTGCCGAAGCACTAACCTTTGGGGGTCCGGTCGCCGCCGGGCCCCTCTGGTATGTCGACCGACGCGACCACAGTTCGCCTGCGAGACAGGCTGCTCGACGACCCCGCCGGGCCGGGGTTGAAGGGCACGCCCTCCTGGCGGCGAACGCGTTCGGCCGGTGACGGGCAGCGCGTTCGAGCACAGGCGCACGCCCGCCGGGGCAAGGCGATCGCAGCGGCGGCGTTGATCTGGATCGGCATGTGCGTGCTGCTGATCGTGCTGGCGGCCGCCGACCGCCCGAGCTTTCTTTCCTCGCCGTCGCACTACGGCTTCTTTCCCCATTGGCTGGCCGGACCGCTGGGAGGGTTGTGGCCGGGGTTCACGCGCAGCCCGCAGGCGATCAAGGCGCTGCTGACGGGAGCGCTCGTGACGATGTACGCGGCGTATGTGGTCGGCCTGAAGTACGTGCCGCTGCTGCGGGCGCGCTGGACGATCGCGACGATCGCCGCGATGCACGCGATCCTGCTGCTCTCGCCGCCGCTATCGCTGACCGACGTGTTCAACTACATCAACTACGGGCGCATGGGGATGCTGCACGGCTTCAACCCCTACACGACGATCCCCGCGCTCGGGCCGCACAGCGACCCCAGCTATGCGCTGAGCAACTGGCACCAGCTGCTCACCCCCTACGGGCCGCTGTTCACGCTGATCACCTACGCGGTGGTGCCGTTTGGGATCGCGGGGGCGCTGTGGACGTTCAAGGTCATGCTGATGGTGCTCAGCCTGGCGACGCTGCTGCTGGTGTGGCGGTGCGCGCGGCTGCTCGGCCGGGGTGGGCGGGACTGCATTCGGGCGATCGCGCTGGTGGGGCTCAACCCGCTGGTCCTCGTGTGGGGTCTCGGCGGAGACCACAACGATTTCTTCATGGTGTTCTGCATCACGCTCGCCTTCTACCTGCTGCTGCGCGCGCGGGCGCCCGGGATCGCCCCGGAGCTAGAGTCCATAAAGCCCAACGCGTCAACCGACCTCGGGAGCACAGCGCCGCTGGGCGCGGCCCCGGGGTCGAACGGCGAGCCGCTCGTGGATCCCCTGACGGCGCTGGCGGTCAGGATCGACGGTGGGCGTCGCGATCCGGGGGCGGAGCGGCGGTCGTGGATGCGCCCGCGTGCGTGGCTGCTGCCACCGGCGTCGCTGGAAATCGGGGCGGGCGTCGCGCTGGCGGCGGCGATCGCGCTGAAGGCGTCGGCGGCGATCTTCGTGCCCGTGGTGCTCGTCGCGCTGCTCAGAGCCCCGCGCCGGATGGCGCGGGTGGCGCTGGGGCTCGTGGCCGGCGGGGCGGTGCTCGGCGCCGCCGCCGTGGTGGCGTTCGGCTTCCACATCCCCGATCTCGGCGTCCAGGGCCGGCTGGTGATCCCGATGAGCCTGCCCAACCTGCTCGGCCTCGTGCTGGGGCAGGGCGGGGAGACGGCAACGATGCGTAGGCTGCTGAGCGGGGTGCTGGTGCTGAGCGTGCTCGGCTGCTGTGTGCTGGCGTGGCGCCGGCGCGACGCGCTGACCGCGGCGGGCTGGGCGACGATCGCGCTGATGGTGACCCTCAGCTGGGTGCTGCCGTGGTATGTGCTGTGGGTGCTGCCGCTGGCGGCGCTGTCGCGCTCGCGGGCGCTGCGCGCGAGCGCGCTCGCCTTCGGCGCCTTCCTGCTGCTCACCTGGATGCCGCTCGCGACCGCGATGGACAACGCGCTCGGGATCCGGCCAACCAGCACGACGCTGGGGCAGCAGCACCAGCGCTTCGTCAAGGAACTGCTGCACTGAGCGGCGAGAGCGGTGACCCGCCGCAGCGGTGAAGCCGCCAGTTGGGGAGGGGCCAGTCGGGGAGGGGCCGATTGGCTGGATGGCGTCCGCTTGCGCTGCGGTCAGGCGCCCGCGATTGGCCCGCCGCCCGCGGGTGGGTGGGATCCAGATCCACCGTCGACGGCGCTGACCCGCGCTTCGCCCTCGGGCGCGCGCCCGTCGCGGCCGACGTAGCCGTCCTTGCCGCCGGCACACAGATAGACCGCGTCGCCCTCGCCGACGTTGCGCACGCGGCGCACCGTGGCGGCGTCGACGCGGGCGCAACCGCCTTCCTGCAGGCGGTGGACGGTGCCGTCGCCGAACTCCATCTCGATCGCGCCGCGGTGCACGAAGTAGAGCTCCTCCTGCTCGTCGTGGTAGTGGCGGCCGGTCTGGTAGCCGGGCGGCATCACGATCGCGTTGACGCCAAACGCGGTGACGCCCAGGCCCTTGCGCAGCTTGCGAAAGCCGTAGCCCTCGCCGAGCGCGTCGAGGTCGCCGACGGCGTAGCCCTCGCCGACGGTCACGTTGGGGTAGTCGGATGCCTCCATGATGGTCTCCTTGGTGGTCGGGTTTTCGCGGTTCATGTATAGGGGAGAAGGGGCGTGGTCGGCTGGCGGCGATCGTGCGCCCGCGTGCAACTCGATGGCAGAGGGCTGGGCTCAGTGGTCGGCGACGCGCCCGCCCTCCGGCACCAGCGGCCGCCCCTCACCGGCCCAGCGCAGCAGACCACCGTCCAGTGAGTACGCCTCGAAGCCTGCGGCGCGGAACGCCTGCGCGGCCATCAGCGAGCGCGCGCCGACGCGGCAGTAGAAGACGACCGGCCGCTCGCGATCGATCTTGCCCTCGCGCGCGGGCAGCGTCAGCAGCTCGATGTGGAGGCTGTCGGCGATGTGGCCGGCCTCGCGCTCGTAGGCCTCGCGCACGTCGATCACCTGCGGTGCGGGATCGTCCGCGGTCCACTCCTGCACGGTCGCGGGACTCACCTCCAGCGCGGAGGATCGATCGGTGGCGCTCACAGTGGGAGCGTAGCGTCCGGCTGGATCCCCGCGCCCGAAGGCCACCGCTCGCGCGACCAGGCCCCGGGCGCGCCGAAGGGGAGCGCGTTGTGAAGGTGTGGGCATTAGCATCCATGCTCCGATGCAGACGCTCAGCGATACCTACACGATCCCCCAGGAGCACCTCGACCTCTGCGCCACGATCGGCCAGATCGCGCGCGAGAAGATCGCGCCGCGCGCGGCGGAGATCGACGAGCGCGCCGAATACCCGTGGGATGTTCGCAAGCTGCTGGCCGAGCAGGACGTGCTCGGGCTGCCGTTCCCCGTCGAGCACGGGGGCACCGGCACCGGCACGCTGATGCTGAACATGGCGGTGGAGGAGATCGCCAAGGTGGACGCCGCGTGCGCGCTGATCCTGATGGTGCAGGAGCTCGGCACGCTGCCGATCCAGCTGTTCGGCTCGGACGAGCTCAAGGAGCGCTTCCTGCCGAAGTGCGCCAGCGGCGAGTGGTCGCCGGCGTTCGCGCTGTCCGAGCCCGAGGCGGGGTCGGACCCCGCCGGGATGAAAACGACGGCGGTGAAAGACGGCGATGAGTGGGTGATCAACGGCACCAAGAACTGGATCACCAACCTCGGGGTGGCCGACTTCTACATCTGCTTCGCCGTCACCGACCGCGAGACGCGCCGTATCACAGCGTTCGTGGTGGAGGCCGACCGCCAAGGCTTCAGCGTCGGCAAGCTCGAGCACAAGCTCGGCATCCGCGCCTCGCCCACCGGCCAGCCGATCTTCGAGGACGTGCGAGTGCCGCAGGAGAACGTGATCGGCGAGGTCGGCCGCGGCCTGCGGGTGGCGCTCGGAACGCTCGAGCGCACGCGCCTGGGGGCGGCGGCGCAGGCGGTGGGGATCGCGCAGGGCGCCACCGACTACGCGGCCGGCTACGCCCGCGAGCGGGTGCAGTTCAAACAGCCGATCATCGAGCACCAGG
>DATMMB010000152.1:0-2280 GCA_035569895.1 Solirubrobacteraceae bacterium
GGTAGGAGAGCACCGCCCCGTCAGGCGTGACGCGCTCGAGGCGCACCCCCTCGAGCGATTCGCCCTCACGGAGCTTATGCATGTTGATGAGCACCCAGCGGTCCTCGGGGCGCTCGGCATAGGCATGAAGATCGAGCCGCAGCTGCGGGAGTTGTGACCCGGGAGCGGCTGTCAGTTGCTGGTAGAGCGGAACGCCCGCGTCCGTGCCGCGCCTCACGCGCCCGAGGCTCCCGGCGGGAGGCGGCTCGGTGGCCGGCGCCAGGTCATCGGCGTTCGGCAGCGGCTCGGTCGCGGCGGCGGGGGTCGATTCGGGCGACGCGGCGGGCGCGGCCGGCGCCGGCGGGGCAGTCGGGGCGCCGCGCACCGAGGGCGTTACGGCGGGCGCAGCGGCCGCTGCCGGCGTATTGAGCGCGGCGACCGCGGACGGGGCGGCGCCCGGCGCAGCGGCCGGCGCAGCGGCCGGCGCAGCAGCAGGCGCGGGGCCGGGTGCGGGGGCAGCTGCGTGCCGCCACAGGAGCCACCCCACGACGGCGAGATTGGCGAGGAACAGCACCGCAATCGCGACCGCCCAGGAGGGAAACGCGTGGCGCGGCGGGGCGACCTTCACCTCGAAGAGCGCAGGCCCCCCCTGCCGCTGGCGGTCGCTCTCTGATTTCTTCAACGCATCGAGAATGAACGACATCGCATCACCCGCCGTGAGAGTCTGCGGCCGAGAGCAGCGGCACACCGGGGCCGGCCACCGCGGCGGCGAGCGCGATCTGCGTCTCCCGGCCCGCGATGCCGTCGACCGACAGCTGGTGCTGGCGCTGGAACTCGCGCACCAGAGCGGTGAGCTCGGCGTCGAACACGTCGCTCGCCGGCGCGCCCGACTCGAGGTGCGCGAGGCGCTGGAGACTCTGGCGCAGCCAGCGCACCTCCGCGCCGCGCATCCCGGCCGACAGCGCCTTGACCGGTGAGCTGGCCGGGCGCCACAGCATGACAAAATCGCCCAGCCAGAAGTGCGTCAGCTCGCCCAGGCCCACTGACTGCGGGCCACCGAGGTCGAGCCGCGCATGCTCGTCGTCGAGTCCCGTGAGCACGACCTGGTGACTGCTGCCCGAGGAGTCGCTCAGCATCAGGATCGCCGGATGGTTGTAGAGACGCAGCTGACCGAAGGAGCCGCGGGCGGCGAGGCACTCGAGGTGCACATGCATCGCCTGGGTGCACGGGTCGGTGCCGTCGGTCTGGTACTTCACACTCCAGAGCTCGAAGAGCTTGCCGAAGGCGCCGTCGGTGTCGGTCTGGGCCGTGTGCGCGTTGAGCAGCTGCGCAAGCGTCGGCAGCGGTGACGTCGCACTCGCGGCCGGCGCGGCCGAGGCGACAGCGACCGCCGCCGCGCCCGGCAGGCGCGCGCCCGCCGTGGCTGCGTGCGTGAGCGGGCTCCACGGCCCGAGCGCCCACAGCGACGCGGCGATCACCGCCAGCAACGCGGCGACGGCGGCCGCGGCCGCCCACGGCAGCCAGTACGCGCCAAAGCCGCGCCCGAACACCTCGGCGGCCGCTCGGCGCACCAGAGAGCCCGTGACCCTGTGCCGGTCGAGGGAATACGCGCCGAGCAGCGCGCGGTCGCTGAGCACGTTGATCACGCGCGGCACGCCGCGCGACAGCCGGAACGCCTCGCGCAGCGCCCAGGGGCTCAGGATGTCGGTGGTCGCGCCGGCGACCCGCAGGCGGTGGCGCACGTAGGCCGTGGTCTCCTCGCGCGACAGCGGATCGAGGTGATAGCGTCCGGTGATGCGCTGTGCCAGCTGGCGCAGCTCGTTGCGCGCGAGCAGCTCGCGCAGCTCCGGCTGGCCGATGAGGATGATCTGCAGGAGCTTCTGCGTGTTGGTCTCGATGTTCGTGAGGAGCCGCACCTGCTCGAGCACGTCGGGCGAGAGGTTCTGCGCCTCGTCCACCACCAGCACTACGCGCCTGCCGCCGGCGTGAGCCTCGAGCAGGTGGCGCGACAGGATGTCGACCAGGTCCTTGAGGCTCGCGCTCGATGCAGCCGGCACCTCGATGCCGAGCTCCTCGCAGATGGTCAGCAGGAACTCCGGTGCTGTCATCCTCGGGTTGAGGATCAGGGCGATCTCGGCGTCCTTCGGTGCCTGGGCGAGGAGCGAGCGCACGATCGTGGTCTTGCCGGTGCCGACCTCGCCGGTGAGCTGCACGAAGCCTCCCGACTCGTTGATGCCGTACATGAGGTGCGCCAGCGCCTCGGCGTGACGCTCGCTCAGGTAGAGGTAGCGCGGATCGGGG
>DATMMB010000153.1:0-8745 GCA_035569895.1 Solirubrobacteraceae bacterium
GTCATCGGGGCCGACCTTGATGTTGCCGAGCGGCACAAAGGTCAGGTGGCGGCCGATAAAACCCTCCTTGACGGTCGCAAACTGCGGCTCGTCGTTCTCGACGTCGACGTAGACATCCTGCAGCTTGCCGATCCTCTCGCCGTCGCAATCGACCAGCATCTTGCCGTGCCAATCGGCGACGTGCCACTCGGCGTCTTGCTGGTGCTCGGTCATCCTCGAAGCCTCCTTGTCTGTCGCCGTCGGCTGGCAGCAACCAAGTTCGGAGGCGCCCAAACGCGGTGCTGGTGGCACCAAATCGCGCGGACAAGGCGCCCGGCTGCCGCCCTAATCTCTATGCGAGCGTAGCGCGAGGTGGCCGATGCCGCACGGGACCTCGACGTCCGCGTCGGGGCGCCCGGGGTGGAGATCGAGCAGCGTGCTCAACAGCAGCAGCGGGGTTCCCGCGGCCCACGCCTGGGGACGCGAGGCGGTCGGGAATGCCACGGGGACCGATGTCACCGACGCGGGGTAGCCGGCGAAGACCTCAGGCAGACGGTGCTCGAAGTACGGCGCCGCCTGGAGAATCGCGGAGGCGATCGTGCTCGCCGCCGCGCGGTGGCCGTAGCGCGCCAGGCCGGCGGCGATCAGCGAGCTCTCGTGGGGCCACACGGTCCCGGTGTGGTAGCCGAGCGGGTTGTAGCCGGCCTCGCGGGTGCCGAGAGTGCGCACGCCCCAGCCGGAGTAGAGCTGCTCGTCGAGCAGCCGCTCGGCGGTCGCGGCCGCCTCGGCCTCGTCCAGCAGGCCCGACCACAGCAGATGGCCGATGTTGGAGGTCAGGCTGTCCACTTGGCGCTTCTCCCCATCCAGTGCGAGGGCGTGGCAGCCGCGCTCGGGCATCCAGAAGTCGCGGCGGAAGCACTCGCGCAGGACGGCCGCCTGGTGCTCTAGACGCTCGGCGAGCGCCGGATCGCCCCACACCTCGCGGGCCAGACGGGCGCAGCGGCGGCGCGCGTCGTAGACGTAGCCCTGGATCTCGCAGGTCGCGATCGGCCCCCGCGCCAGCGTGCCGTCGGCGAACTGGATCGCATCCCAGCTGTCCTTCCAGCACTGGTTGACCAGCCCGCTGGCCGGGTTGCGGCAGGCGTACTCGACGTACCCGTCGCCGTCGGCGTCGCCGCTCTCCTCGATCCAGGCCAGCGCGGCGCGGGCATTGGGCTCCAGGGTGCGGACGAGCTCCGCGTCGCCGGACCAGCGGTGATACTCGTCCAAGAGGACGAGGAACAGCGGTGTGGCGTCGGCGGTACCGTAGTACGGCGAGTGCGGACGCTCTCCGCGCGCGGTGAGCTCGCCGAAGCGCAGCTCGTGCAGGATCTTGCCCGGCTCCTGCTCGTGGAAGTCATCGCGCCCCTCGGCCTGGCGGGCGGCGAGCACGCGCAGGGTGGTGGCGGCCAGCCCGGGTAGGTAGGGCAGCGCCTGGAAGCTCGTGATCAGGCTGTCGCGCCCGAAGAGCGCCATGAACCACGGCAGCCCCGCCGCGGGCAGGGTCGCGCCCTCGCTGAGATCGGGGTGCAACCGCAGCGCACCGAGATCGCTGAGACTCGCGCGGTACGTGCGCGCCAGCGCTGTGTTCTGGGTCTGCAACACCGGCGCACCGGCCAGCCACTGCTCGAGCTCGGCCGACTTGGAGACGCTCAGCTGCGTCAGGCTGCCGCGCGGCTCGCGCTGCGCGAAGGAGACCCCTGGCTGTGCGGCGTGCGGCGTGAGGGTGAAGGTGGTCGACCACTGCTCGCCGGGCGCGAGCCGCAGCGAGTAGGCGAAGCCCCGACGAGTGACCGTCGCCGTGCGGCTGGCGGTGATTGTCAGCGAGCGCTGAAAGCGCGGGCGCTCGTAGGCCAACGTGAGGGTCCCGTCGTTGTGGCGGCAGCTCACCTCGCGCTTGGCCACGACGCCGTCCTTGACCTCGAACAGGTCGGCGAAGTCGGCGTCCGCCTCGAGCACCACCCGCAGCTCGCTGTGCTCGTGGCGGTGGTTGGTCACCGTGACCTCCTCCACCCACACGTGGTCGATCAGCCGGCGGCGCATGATCGAGCACGGCGCCTCCTCGTCTGGCCCCACGCGCGGGGTCAGGAAGAGCTGCGCGGCGAAGTGCGCGCTCTGGTCGAGGCCGAGCAGCTCCAGCGGCGTCTCGCCGACACGCAGGACCCAGCGTGAGAGGAAACGGGTGTCGTCGCAGAAGAAACCGTGCTCGCGACTCGCGTCGGCCCGCACGTCGCCGCGGCGGTCCCCGACGACGAAGGTGCTGCCGTCCAAGACGCTGAGGGTGCGCTCAGACAAGCGCGACGGCCTCGGCGACGCGCGCGTGCGCAACCGACCGGTAGGTCCGCTCGTAGGCGGCGGCAACCACGTCGACGCCGCAGTGCTCGGCGACCCAGGCGCGGCAGTCCCGCGGGGCGATGCGGGGCAGCCGACCGATGGCGGCGCCCATCGCCTGCTCGTCCGCGACAAGGAAGCCGGTCCGCCCGTCGCAGACGAGCTCGCGGGCGGCGCCTTCGGGAAACGCGATCACCGGGGTCCCGCAGGCCAGCGCCTCGACCATCACCATCCCGAAGGGCTCCTCCCAGCGGATCGGCATCAGCAGCGCGCGGGCGCCCGCGAAGGCCGCAAGCTTGGCCGACCCCCCGATCTCGCCGAGGAAGCGGACGCGCTCGCCGTCGATGTGCGGCGCGACCTCGCGGTCGAAGAACGCCTGCTGGCCGGGCTGGATGACCCCAGCCAGGACGAGCGGCACATCCGCGGCACGAGCCGCGACGATCGCGCGATGGGGGCCCTTCTCGGCCGTCATCCTCCCGATCCACAGCAGATAGTCGTCCTTGCGCTCACGCAGCGGCCACGCCCGCACGTCGATCGGGTTCGGGATCGCACCCACCGGTTCCATACCCGCCGGCGCCGATGCGAGCTGAGCGCGACTGATGCCCACGAGCGCCGCCTTGTGGCCGTGGCGGGCATAGAAGGCCGCGGTGCTGGGGGTGAACTGCCCGTGCAGGGTATGCACGAACGGCGTGTCGAGGCGGTCGGCCATCGCGAGCGCGGTGAAGCCGCAATGGTCGTGAACCACGTCAAAGCGCTCCTCGTAGGCAGCGAGGTCGATCTCCTCGAACGCCCGCGCGACGTGGTCGACCTCATACAAGGAGCGCTCGATCTCCTCGGGGTGGGACTCCTCGAGCAGCGGCACCACCCGCGCGCTCGAGCGAGAGCCCGGGGCGCAGAAGAGCGTCACCGCGTGCCCGCACCCGACGAGCGCGTCCGTCAGCACGCCGACAACCGACTCCACGCCCCCGTACCCCGGCGGGGGAACGGAGATCCAGGGCGGGGCGAGCATCGCGACACGCAGCGGCGCCCCGGCCGGCCGCGCAGGCTCCGCGGCGACGGGGCGCGACGGCGGACGCCCCGCCGACCCGCGAGACGACCTGCGCTTTGGCCCTGCAGCCACAACACTCACGGGCGCTCCTCACGAAGTCCTCTCAGGGGGCTGCGGTCGCGAGGCAGAGAGGTCGAGAAGGACCGAGCGAACGCACAATCGCAGACCCACGAGGAGCGCGATGGACTCCTCCACCGTAACAGCGGCAGCTCACACGACCCGGGAGCCCCCCAAATCGAGACTAGGGTGCTGCGCGGCGCGTATCGGCTAATTGGAATCTATGAACCGATGATCTTGCTTACATAGGCCATCCGTCGAATCCTCCCCGGAGGCGGGCGTCGTCGGGCTCGGCCCACTCGCGCAGGGCAGCAAAATAAGGCGCTTGGCCTGTGTTCGCCTATGTTTGCTGAAGCGGGAGACCGAGGAATCGAACCTCGAGCAAGGGTTTTGGAGACCCCTATGTTACCGTTACACCAGTCCCCCAGGGATTGGGATTGTAGGCGGTGGCCGGTCGTGCGGCCCGTCGCCGCGGGCCGGATGCGCTGGCAAGTGACCGCCCGCTCCCAGCGGCGGGCTTTGGGCCGCCGGCGCGCCAACACGGCGTATCTGCGTCCACCCGAAGGTTGAGCGCGCTCAAGCCTCGCGTCGCGCTTGTCGAGAGTGATCTCACGACGAGCGCATCGACCTTGTAATGATCATTACAAACTTCATCTGGCGGGCGTCCGCCGAGATTGCACGCCGGTGGCGCCGCCGCGCCGCCGCGCCGCCGCTCGGTGGCGCGGTCGATCACCGCGCACGCTCCACCCCACCCGGTGGCCGCCGGCGACTCGCCGGCGAGGAAGGCATCGCGTTGATCGAAGTGATGATCAGCGCGCTGATGCTGGGGTTCATCGTGATCGCCAGCTTCAACGGCTTCAACGCCGCGGGCCACACCACCTCCGACGAGCGCATCCACGACCAGGCCGCCGTGCTGGCCGCGCAATCGCTGGAGGCGCTGCGCACCGACTCGGTGACGAGCTTCGACGCGCTCGCGCCGGCAACCGGCGGGCACGCACACACCTATACCCAGACGGTGGGCAGCCAGACTTACACGATCACCCAGGAAGCCACCTGGCTCAGCGACTCCAACCCAAACGCCACCTGCAGCGCGATCAACAAAGAAGAAACCAACCAGAACGGCGATTACGTGAGGGTCACCACCACGGTGAGCTGGCCGCAGCAGGAAGCAGCGCATCGACCAAAGCTGACCCAGTACAGCATCATCACGCCCCCCGACGGCTCGAGCCTCGAAGTGGACGTGCTCAACGGCCGCGTTCCGCCGCAGCCGGTCGCCGGCGTCACGGTCGTCGCCGGCGAAGCCAAGGCCACCACCGGCGAAGCGGGATGCGTGATCTTCGGTCACCTGCCCGACACCAGGATCAACGTCGAAGCGTACAAGCTGGGCGACGTCACCCCGACCGGTGCGATCAAGAAGGTGTCGCCCGAACTGCTCATCACCCCCAACCTCACGACCAAAGCCGAAGCCGTGCTCAACCAGGGCGGGCGGATCAAAGCTGAATTCAGCTACGAAGGCAAAGCCGTCAAGGGCGACACGTTCGTCGCCTACAACCCCAAAATCAACCTCGCCCCCGACTTCGAGCTCGGCAGCACCGAATTCGCCGAACCGACGAGCGCCGGCGAATATGAAGCGAAGACCGGCAAATACGCGACCACCGCGCTAACGCCCGTCAACGCCACCTACTACCCGACCGGCGATCTCTTCCCGTTCGAAGGCGGCTGGCAGGTATACGCCGGCGACTGCCCGGCCAACAGCCCCCACGCGGTCGACTCGAGCCAGTTCAGCGAAAGCTCAATCACCACCCCGACGCTCGAACCGGGCCAGGAAGTCACGGTCAAAGTCCCGATGTCCGAAGTCAAGCTGCAGGTCTACACGGGCACGTCGGGCTCACACGGAAGCCTCGAAAGCAAATCGCTGCCGGTGAAGATCACCGACGGCGCATGCTCCTCCTCACCCGCGCCGAACAACGCCGTGTCCGCGCATTACAAAATCGAACATCTGCAGTCGACCACCAGCGCGGGCGCACTCGAAGACTCCTATCAACCGTTCGGCAAATCGTTCAAGATGTGTCTCTATTCAAGCGAAAAGCACGAGACTTACACGGCCGAATACGCCGACGAAGCGACCAGCGGCGCCGAAATCGGCATCTACTTGAAAGAAAATTCCAGCTACACCGACAGCCACGAACACAAAGTGACGGTCAAAACGGGGCAGTTCAGCAACACATGCTGAGTGGATCTCGACACCCCGACGGGCTGCGCGCCCGCTGTGCCCAACGCGGCGCCGCCGAGCGCGGCTCCACGCTGATCGAACTGCTGGTCACGCTGATCACCGGCACGATCATCATGCTCGCGCTGGTCGCGGTGCTGCTGTTCGCCACCCGCCAGGAGACTCACCTCACCGATCTCGCGCAGGCGACGCAGAACGGGCGGCTGGCGATGACCAAGCTCGACGACGAGCTGCACTCCGCCTGCCTGGCGCCCTCATTCACACCGATCCGCCAAGGCAGCGGCTCGACCGAACTGCGCTTCATCAACGCCCCCGGCGAACAGGCGGCGATCTCGAAAACCGAAGTCAACGAACACCGCATCGTCTGGAGCGAAAAAGCAGAAACGCTGACCGACGAAATCTACCCGGCGGCCAAAGAAGAAAAATGGCCGGTCTTCACATATGCCTCCACACCCTCCCAAAAGATCCTGCTCGCCAGCCACATCACCAAGACCAGCTCCACTCTGCCGATTTTCCAATACTACGGCTATGCCTCCAATGCGAGCGAAAGCGCCACCTCGGGAGTGAGCACGCTCAGCACCGAACCACTCATCTCCAAAGCGGAAACCCTTTCCGAAAAAAAGGCGGACGAAGCGGCGTCGGTGCTGGTCAGCTTCAGCGCGAGCTCGAATGCCAGCACCACCAGCCTCGGCGGACTCGGAAAAGACGTGAGCGAGCCTCTCCAGAGCCAGGTCACCTTCTCGTTCTCCGTCCCTGCCGCCGAAGCGGAAAAGGTCGATGCGCCATGCCAATGATCTCGTCATACACCATCACCCTGCGCGCCGCGCAAAAACGGCTGTCACAGCAGTCCGGCTTCACGCTGATCGTGACACTTGGAGTGCTGCTCGTGACCTCGCTGCTGCTCGCCGCCGCGTTCGAGGCCTCCCGTGGCGACGTCCAGCTCTCGCACAGGAGCACCGTCCAGAAGCAGGCCTACTACGCAGCGCTCGCGGGGGTACAGGAGTTCGAGTACCGCCTACAGGCCAACCCCAACTACTGGGAGACCTGCCCCACACTCGAACGCACCGTGAACCCCGAACCCAAAGCGGGCGAAGAACACACCGCCGTCAAAGAGAGCTACACGATCGAGCTGCTGCCCGCCAGCACCGCCCCGAAAGGGACCAAAGCGTGCAGCGCCTCGAACCCGTTCGGCACCACGATCCAGTCCTCCGGCGCTGAGGCCAATACCTTCCGCATCGAGGCCATCGGTGCGGCCGGCAACAACGCCGTCTCCTCCAGCTACGCCACCCGCAGCGTCGTTGCCACCTTCCACGTGGTCGGCTTCCTGAATTACATCTACTTCACGCAATACGAAGACGGCGACCCCTCGCTGTATGGCGGGCCGCCCGAAGAGTGCGAAAACTACCGCGCCACCAGAGAAAAACTTGGCGCTGAATGTGACACGATCGTGTTCGCTAACGGCGACACGGTCGAAGGACCGATGCACACCGATGACGCCACGGACATCTGCGGCAAGGCATACTTCGGACGCAAGGAACACAATCCACCGGACGAAGTGCAGATCAACGGCGGCGTCTATTCGACCTGCGGGGGGGCCGAACCGACCTTCTACACCGCCAACGGGAAATCCTCGGTCGGGCCCGAACTGCTAACCCCCGAAGGCGATACGAGCCTCAGCACGTACGTGAAAGAAGGTGGCGACGAATTCACCGGCTCCACCCACATCGTGCTCAAAGGAACGACGATGTCGGTCACCAACTCCAAAAACGAAACCAAAACGTATGAATGGCCGACCAATGGGCTCGTGTACGTGCGCGCCGCCGAAGCGGGATGCGGCTACAACTACGAAGACTCCGCGACCAACACCGATAACGCGACCGAGGTCAAAGAAGAAACGAACTGCGGCAACGTGTATGTGAGTGGCAGCTACAGCAAACCACTGACGATCGCGGCCGAAGAAGACCTGATCATCAACGGCAACATCTATCCGACGGGCGTCGCGCTGGGAAGCGAACCCACCGGCACGAACACGCTCGGGCTGATCGCCGGCCACTACGTGCGCATCTATCACCCGCTCACGAGCACCAACTGCGGCTCCGCCAAAAACGCCGAAGGCTCGCTGGAAAACCCCTGGATCTACGCCGCGATCCTTTCCACTAACCACTCGTTCGCGGTCGACAACTTCGGATGTGGCAACGGCCTCGGAAACCTGAACGTCGATGGCGCCATCGCCCAGCGCTTCCGCGGGGTGGTGGGACTCACGTCCGGGCAAGGTTACATCAAGGACTACAAATACGATGAACGCCTCGCGGTCGACGAGCCCCCCTACTTCCTCAACCCGCTCAACGCCGGCTGGGAGGTCTCGCGCGAGACGATGGCGGGCGGCGGCTAGTACGCGCCGCTAGCGCGGTCGCGCCGGCACGACGGCACCCACCCCCCGCAGCAACACGGCGGGCGGCACGTCCAGCGCGCGCGCCAGGCGCAGCAGCGTACGCAGGTTGGGGTTGCGCTTGCCGCGCTCGAACACGCTGATCGCGGCGCGGTCGACGTGGGCGTTGTTGGCGAGCGCTTCCTGGGAGATGCTCGCGCGCTCGCGCGCCCAGCGCAGGTTGATGCCGAAGCGGACAGCGGGGGCGAGCTCGCCGTCGGGGTCGCGCGGCCCGCGCGCGCCCGAGGCGGGGCCGATGCCGTGCAGCAGCGCCGCAGGCCTGACACCCACGGCGCGGGCGACGCGCACGATCGTCGTGAGATCGGGGGCGCGCTCCGCGCGCTCGAGGAAGCTCACCGCGGCGCGGTCGAGATCAGCCCTGATGCTCAGGTCGATCTGCGAGAGCCCCGCACGTCTGCGGGTTTCCCGCATGTTTTGGCCAAATCTAACCAACTGTTCGTCTAGCTCGCGATCTCCGGTACTTCGCATGCGCCCATACTCTTGAGTCGCGCACACAAAGACCACTGCTCAAACACGAGAAACGCCAAGCGCGCAGATCGTCAGAGGGGGAGGTGGGCGCGGACATCCGAAAACCGGAGGTCACGCATGTGTCGACCCACGCGGCAAGATCAA
>DATMMB010000154.1:0-10198 GCA_035569895.1 Solirubrobacteraceae bacterium
TCGGCGGCGGCCACGGTCTCGGCGGCGGCCACGGTCTCGGCGGCGGCCGCTTCGAAGTGCTCGACGACGGTGCGCAGCCGCTCGGCGGAGATCTCGATCCCGTGGCGTTCGGTGACCTCGCGGTAGTGGTCGTATTCGCCGGCGAGGCGTTGGGCGATCGACTCGAAGCCGTGTCGCGCGATCGCGATGCGCGAAGCGAAGTTCATGATCGAGGTGCGGAACATGAGCTCGTCGTCGGCGTCGGGCTCGATCAGCACGATGTCCACCCCCGGGTAGCGCTCGCCCCAGTAGGTGGCGGTCTCGCGCAGGCGTTGATGGGCGAGCAGCTTGAACGCCTGATAGCCGATCTGCGGGAAGCCCATGTCCGACACGCGCCGCGGCCGGCGCCCGCGCAGCGTGCGGATCTCCGTGGCGAAGTCGTTGACGAACGGCATCACCGGGTTGATCACCACCACGAGCTTCGCGCCTGCCTCCACGGCGATGTCGAGGTTGATGGTGGAGGTGATGCCGCCATCCACCAGCTCGCGGCCGTCGAGCTTTACCGGCGCGTACACCATCGGCAGCGCGCCCGACGCGCGCACCGCGGTGGAGATCGGCACCTCATCGAGTCCCTCGCCGCCGAACACCACCCGCTCGCAGGTG
This sequence comes from Solirubrobacteraceae bacterium, assembly GCA_035569895.1. Taxonomy (GTDB): domain Bacteria; phylum Actinomycetota; class Thermoleophilia; order Solirubrobacterales; family Solirubrobacteraceae; genus Palsa-744. The sequence continues at coordinate 643 of DATMMB010000154.1, forward strand.
TCGAGGTCGGTGGCGACGATGTACAGCTGGCGCCCGCCGCGCAGCTGGCGGAAGTCGTCGGTGCGGCCGGGCTCGGAGAGCACCCTGCGCAGGTAGCCCTCGATCCCCGCGCCCGTGTACAGCCCCGAGGGCAGCGCCTGGCTGAGCTCCAGCAGCAGGTCCATCACCGAGGTTTCGCCCGGCTGCGTGATCAGCTGACGGGCGATCGACGCCAGCCGCAGCGGTAGGCGCACGCCGCGGCTGAGCAGCTCGCCGACGTTGGGGTGCAGCAGATCGCCGAGCGCGATGTCGCGGAACGGCTGGGGTCCCTCGCGCGTGGCGACGCGCATCATTTCCTCCGGAGACACGCGGTTGGCGCACAGCGCCGCGATGAACGCGCCGGCGGAGGTGCCGACGTAGATGTCGAAGTCGTTGACGTTGCTGTTCGTCGCCAACAGGTCGAGCGCGCGCAGCGCCCCGATCTCATACACCCCGCCGGTGAAGCCTCCGCCGCCAAGCACGAGCGCCGTGCGGGAGGGTCGCCGCCGCACGCCGCGAGGCCGCGCGCGGCGGGTCGTCTCCTGCAACTTCACCACGCTGCCCATACCACCCTTTATTCTAATGGTGCATGCCCCGGCTCCGGCTTGCACTGGTACCGATCGTGCTGTGCGCGCTGCTCGCCGTCGGCGCCGTGCTGCCCGGCACCACCGCCACGGCGACGCTGCACATGACCGCGGACGTGCGCGCGGCGATCGTCAAAGCGCGCCACCCGGAGTTGCGCGACGTGCCCGGCGTGCCCACCGCCGCCCCAGCGCGGCTGCTGGCGGCGCGGCATCCCGCGCGTGCCGCCCCCGCCACGGCGGCGGGCACGGCGGCGCTGCAACGGCACATGGCGCACGAGCTCGCGCTCGCGGGGAGCGCGTCGGGGGCTTATGTGTACGACATGACCACCGGCGCGCCGCTGTTCGCCGAGCGTGCCGCCGTGCGCCACCCGCCGGCGTCGGTGGAGAAGCTGTACACCGCGGTCGGTGCCCTGGAGCGGATGGGCCCGGACGCGCAGCTCGAAACGGCGGTGTACGGCGCCGGCAAACTGGCGGGGGGCGTGTGGCACGGCAACCTCTACCTGCGCGGCGGCGGCGACCCGACGTTCGGCTCGGAGTCGTTCATACGCGCGCATTACGGGGGCGTCGGCACCTCCGTGACGGCGCTCGCGGCGGCGTTGAAGGCGGTGGGTGTGCGCCGTGTCGACGGCGGTGTGTACGGCGACGAATCGTATTCCGACTCGCGGCGCGGCGAGCCCTCCAGCGGCTACGCCTGGGACCCCTACCTCGAAGGCAACCTCAGCGCGCTCGCGTTCAACCGTGGCGAAAGCGGCCGCGAAAGCGGCCCCCACGCGCCGGCCGCCTGGGCGGCGCGGCGGCTGCGCGCGGCGCTGCGCGGGATCGGCGTCCCCGTGTCGAGCGGGGGCGGCACCGCGAGCACGCCGCCCGCCGCGGTGCGCCTGGCGGGGGTCGACTCGCCGACGATCTCCCAGCTGCTCGGCCTGACGCTGCCGCCGTCTGACAATTTCTTCGCCGAGACGCTGCTGAAGGATCTTGGTGCGCGGTTCGGAGGCCCGCCCGCCCCGCCATCCGCCGCCGCCCCGACCCCCGCGGTGCCCGAAGGCGCCACGGCGGCACCGGGGAACACGGGGACGAGCACACCAGCGGATGGCGGCGGTGCGGCGCCGGTGACGGGCGCCACGGCGGCACCGGGGAACACGGGGACGAGCACACCAGCGGATGGCGGCGGTGCCGAAGGCGTGCCGGCTGGTGGGGCGAGCCTCATACCCGTCCAAGGCACCACCGCGTTGGGCGCGCATGTGGTGCGCGAAACGCTCGCGGAGCTCGGCATCCACCCCAAACTGGTGGACGGGTCGGGGCTCTCAGAAGAAGACCAGACCTCCCCCTACGAAGTGGTGACGCTGCTCAACGAGATCGCGCACACCGAACTGGGAACGATCCTGCGCGGCGACCTCGCGGTGGCGGGCCACACCGGGACGCTCGCCGAACGGATGCGCGGCACCGCGGCGGCGGGCGACTGCCGGGCGAAGACGGGCACGCTCACCGGCGTATCCAACCTCGCCGGCTACTGCACGGCGGCCGACGGCGACGAGCTCGCGTTCGCGTTCTTCAACGACGGCATCTCCACCACGACGGCACACACCTTGCAGGACAACATGGCGATCACGCTGGCCGACTACTGATCGCGGGGGTGCCGGTCGCTGGGTGCGGGTGCCGGGACGCGGGCCCGCTGCGGGCACGCAGCAATACTGAAAATCACAAACCTGTGCGCCATTGCGCACACCTCTTCAAAAGAGAACATACACCCACGGGGGTCGATCGATCTGAAAGCCCGACAAGGCCGGCCCCCCACGTCGACCACCCACCCCGCCACCCACCCACTACCCGCCACCCGCCACACCGCGCCCTACCTCGGCGCATCGCCCAACAACCCCCGCAGCCCGTCTTCGTCGACCACCGGGACCTCCAGACGCTCGGCCTTCTGGAGCTTGGAGCCGGCGCTGTCACCCGCGACGAGATAGTCGGTCTTCTTCGACACCGTGGTGGTGACGCGCCCGCCGGCGGCCTGGATGCGCTCGGTTGCCTGCTCGCGCGTCCAGTGCGGGAGCGTGCCGGTGAGCACCAATGTCTTGCCGGCGAGCGGCCCCTCTGAGGGCGGCGGGCCGGCTTGCGCGAAGCACAGGCCAATCGCGCGCAGGTCGCGGATGATCTCGCGCATGTGCGCGTCGTGCAGCTGGGCGTGAATCGCGGTGGCCATCTTCTCGCCGATCCCAGGCGTCTGCGAAAGCTCCTCTTCGGAGGCGTCGAGCAGCGCGTCGATCGTGCGAAAGCCTTGGGCAAGGTTGCGCGCCGTCACCTCCCCAACCTCCTCGATGCCAAGTGCGAACAGCACGCGCGCGAACGGCCGCTCCTTCGAGCGTTCCAGCGCGGCGAGCAGGTTGCGCACTGAGATCTCGGCGAAGCCCTCGAGCGCGAGCAGCTCCTCGCGGTGTTCGCCGAGACGGTAGAAGTCGCCGGGGACGTGCACGAGGCGCTCGTGCTGGAGCAGCGCGACCTGCTTCTCGCCGAGCCCGTCGATGTCCATCGCGCCGCGCGAGACGAACAGCTTCAAAAGCTGCCACGCGCGGCCGGGGCAGGCGCGATTGGGGCAGACGGTGAACACCGAGTCGGGCGGCTTGACGGTCGGCGTGCGGCAGGCGGGGCAGCGCGCCGGCGGGCGCGGCGGCGCCGGGCGGCGGCGGCGCTCGACCACGTGAGGCGCCGGCGAGATCACCTGCGGGATCACGTCGCCGGCGCGCAGCACGATCACGTCCTCGCCGGGGCGCAGGTCCTTGCGCGCGAGGTCCTCCTCATTGTGGAGCGTGGCGAGCTTGATCGTGACGCCGCCGACGGACACCGGCGCGAGCACCGCGTAGGGGCGCAGGTCGCCGAACTTGCCGACGTTCCAGCGCACCTCTTCCAAGCGCGTCACCGCGGTGGTCGGAGGAAACTTCCACGCGATCGCCCACCGCGGCTCGCGCCCCACCGCGCCGAGGCGCCGCTGCAGCGCCAGATCGGACACCTTCACGACGACGCCGTCGATCTCGAAGTCGAGCTCGCCGCGGCGGCGCTGCCAGGCGAGGCACTGCGCGATCACCTGCTCCTCGTCACCCAACAGCTGGATGTCGCGGTTGACCCTGAAGCCATGCTCGCGCAGCCACGCGAGCGCGTCCCAGTGGGTGGCCAACGACAGCCCGTCGGTGACGCCCACCTGGTAGCACCAGATCGACAGCGGCCGTTGCGCCGCGAGCGCGGGGTCGAGCTGGCGCACCGTGCCGGCGGCGGAGTTGCGCGGGTTCATGAACGTCGAGAGGCCCTGCTCCGCGCGGCGCTCGTTCAGCGCGGTGAAGTCGCGCAGCGACATGTACAGCTCGCCGCGCACCTCCAGCAAGGGCGGCGCGTCGCGCACGTGCAGCGGGATCGCGCGGATCGCGCGCAGGTTGTGGGTGATGTCCTCGCCGATCTGCCCGTCGCCGCGCGTGGCGCCGCGCTCGAGCACGCCGTCGCGGTAGATCAGGGAGATCGCGAGCCCGTCGACCTTCGGCTCGACGATGTAGTCAAAGCGCGGCTCGGAGACGCCTTCGCGCGCGAGGTGGTTGCGCATCCGCTCCACCCACGCGCGCAGCTGCACCTCCGAGCGGGCGTTGGCGAGCGACAGCATCGGCTCCAGGTGCGCCACCTTCTCCAGACGCCCCACCGGCGTGCCCCCCACGCGCTGCGTGGGCGAGTCGGGCACAACCAACTCGGGGTGCGCGGCCTCCAGCGCGCGCAGGCGCTCGAACAGCGCGTCGTACTCTCCATCCCCGATAACGGGGTCGTCGAGCACGTAGTAGCGGTGCGCGTGGCGCTCGATCGTATGCCGCAGCTGCGTGATCTCGTCTGCCGCGTCAGGGGGGAGGGGATCGTCCGCGCGTGCCCCCTCAGCAACTTGCCCGCGTGGGCGGGGCGTCGTGCCCCGCCGCCCCGGCGCGCGCGCGCCCCCCGCCACCTTCAGCGCGCCCCCGCCTCGGCGGCGTCGAGCAGGCCGTTCAGGTCGGCGCCGGCGAGCGCGTCGATGCTGGGAAGGTGGGTGAGGTCGAAGTGCATCGGCGTCACCGCGATGCGGCCCTCCGCCACCGCCGTGAGGTCGGTGCCGGCCTCTTTGTGGAAGCCGGGGTCGGTGCCGTAGATCCAGTAGCGCCGCCGCGCCGGCGGGCCGGGCTCCTCGCGCTCGAGCTTCAGCTCGTCGCGGTAGATGCGCTTGCCCAGCCGCGCCACCTCCACGCCGCGGGGGGTGCCCGCGGGCACGTTGACGTTCAGCAGCGTGCCGGGCGGCAGCGGTAGCGTCTCCAGGCGCTCGATGAGGCGGGCGATGAAGCGTGCGGCCACCGTGAAGTCGAAGCCGCCGTCGAAGCGGTAGTCGAGCGCGCGCGCCCCCGACTGCTGGGACACGGCGATCGCCGGCAGCCCCAGCACGACGCCCTCCAGCGCGGCGGCGACGGTGCCGGAGTAGGTGATGTCGTCGCCGAGGTTGGCGCCGTGGTTGATGCCCGACACCACGAGATCGGCGTTGAAGCCCGCCACTGCGCCGAGACTCGACAGCCGCACGCAATCGACGGGCGTGCCGTCGGTCGCATACCCGACGCTGCCGTCGGCGAACCGCACCTCTTCGACCCACAGCGGGCGGCGCGTGGTGATCGAGCGCGCCATCGCCGAGCGGTTGCCGTCGGGGGCGATCACCGCGAGGCGCACGTCGGGCAGCGCGGCGAGCGCGGCGCGCAGCGCCTGCAGCCCGTCGGCCTCAATCCCGTCGTCGTTGGTGAGCAGCACGTTGAGCATCGTCGTGTCCAGCATAGGCGTCGCGCCCGATGGCGCGAGTTGCCCAAGGCCGCCAGGGATGGAGCGCACAGCCGTCCCACCCCTGCTGGGCGGTCGGAGTAGGGGAAGATGGCATCTACAATCCCAGCGATGACGACCAAGGAACGCTTGCACCAACTCGTGGACGAGCTCAGTGAGACCGAGGCTGGCGAGGCGCTGCGGTACCTCGCGTCCCGACACGAAGACCCGGTCATCCGCCGGATGGAATCGGCGCCATTGGAGGACGGAGATCTCCGCCGAGGAGGAAGCGGCAGCCGCCGAAGGTCGCGCCGACATCGCCGCGGGGCGCATGTTCTCGCTCGACGAGGTCAAGCGCAACCTCGGTCTCGCGTGAGCGAGGCCTCCTGGAACCTCGATGTCTCGGCCCGTGCAAAACACGATCTGCGACGGCTGGATCCCTCTGTCAGCGCACGTGTGGTCGCCGCACTCGAACGGCTCGCGCCGGCGATCACGCTGACGAGCGCAAGCTTAAAGGCGCAGACGAGTGGCACATCCGTGTCGGAGACTGGCGCGTGCGCTTCACCCGCGACCTGGACGCGGACGATCCACGTGACCCACGTCCTGCCACGCGGACGCGCCTACGACCGCTGAGCTTCCACACAGCCATAGGCGACCGACGCCAGCGCCAGCCCGTGCGCGGGCGCGGTGGGGCCGCCCTCGGGGCGGGGGCGGCCCTCCAGCAAGCGGCTGAAATCATCGAGCGTGCGGCGCCCGCCGGCGACCTCGAGCATCGTGCCGACGAGCACGCGGTTCATGTGGCGCATGAACGTGTCGGCCTCGATCCAAAACTCCAGGAGGTCGCCCTGCGCGGCGAGGCCCCCGCCCGCGGAGCCGTCGCGTTTTTTTGTGGGCGCCGCCTGCCCGCCGTCCTGTTTCGCGCGCGCCGCCTGCCCGCCGTCCCCTTTCGCGCGCGCCGCCTGCCCGCCGGCACCCGCGCACGCGGGGCTCGGCGGGATCGTCCGCCATTCGGCCCGCAGCACGTCGCGCTCGAAGCGCACGTGGTCGGTCTCGGTGGGTGTGAACGCCGTGAAGTCGTGCGTGCCCACCAGCGCTTTGGCGCATGCGTGCAGCGCATCGCGGTCGATCGCGTGTGGCCACCACAGTGCGCTGCCTCGCATGAACACGCTCCGCGCACGGCGAGCGAGGATGCGGTAGCAGTAGGTGCGGCTGCGCGCGTCGTGGCGCGCATCGAAGCCTGCAGGGGCCGGTTCGGAGGTGAGCACCGTCACGTCGGGAGGCAGCAGCGCGTTCAGGCGCAGCGGGTCGAGCGCCTCGTGGCGGTAGCTGGCCACCTGGCCCCAGGCGTGCACGCCGCGGTCGGTGCGCCCGGCGACGGTCAGCGTCAGGGGCGCGCCGTCGGCGTCCTGCTCGCCGAGGATCGCGTGCAGCGCGCGTTCCACCTCCTCCTGCACGGTGCGCAACCCCGGCTGGCGCGCCCACCCGCCGAAGTCGGCGCCGTCGTACTCGAGCGTGAGCTTGGTTACCAGCGCACCGGCGCGCTCGCCGCGGCCGGCGGGCATGGATGCCCGCCGCGCGCGCGGCGTCTGCTCGGAGTCAGGTCGCGCGGACGATCCCCCTCCCCTCCCACCGGCAAACGCCGCCGGCACGATCGGGTCACACCAGCTCGAGAAACACCATCTCCGTCGAGTCGCTGCGCCGCGGACCGAGCTTGAGGATGCGGGTGTAGCCGCCGGGACGCTCGGCGTAGCGGGGGGCGACCTCGGTGAAGAGACGGTGCACGGCGAACTTGTCCTGCGCGAGCGCCGCCAGCGCCTGGCGGCGGTTGTGCAGGTCGTCGCGCTTGGCGAGCGTGATCAGCTTCTCGATCTCCGGCTTCACCGCCTTCGCCTTCGCCTCGGTGGTTTTGATCCGCTCGTGCTCGAGCACCTCCTTGGTGAGATTCATGAGCAGCGCCTTGCGGTGCGCGGAGTCGCGGCTGAGCTTGTTGCGGGTCTTTTGGTGGCGCATGGTCCCGACAGTTTAGTCCTGGCGCAGATGCAGCCCGCGCCCTTCGAGCGTCTCGATCACCTCGTCGATCGACTTCTTGCCGAAGTTGGGGATCGCGTTCAGCTCGGCCTCCGACTTGGAGATCAAATCGCCCACCGTCTGGATGCCGGCGCGCTTGAGGCAGTTGTAGGAGCGCACCCCCAGCTCCAGCTCCTCGATCAGGATGCCCCACTCCTCCCCCTGCAGCGCCGCCTGGCCGCCGCCGACCGCGAGGCCGTGGCCGTCGAGCTGGCCGCCCGGCGAGGCGCGCAGCTCCTGGATGCGGTCGGCGTCGGTGAAGATCGCCAGCTGGCTGATCAACAGCTCGGCCGCCTCGCGCAGCGCCGCCTGCGGCTCGATCGAGCCGTCGGTCTCGATGTCGAGCGTGAGCTTGTCGAAGTCGGTCTTCTGCCCGACGCGCGCCTGCTCCACCGCGTAGGCGACGCGCCGCACCGGCGAGAAGATCGAGTCGATCGGGATCACCCCGATCGGCTGGTCGGGCGACTTGTTCTCCTCGGCGGGGCGATACCCGCGGCCGCGGCCGATCGTCATGTACAGCTCGAGCTTGGTTTTCTTCTCCAGCGTGGCGACGTGCACGTCGGGGTTGAGGATCTCCACGCCCGCCGGCAGGTCGATGTCCTTGGCGGTGATCTCGCCCGGGCCGCTCACCACCAGCGGCGCCTCCACCTCGGAAGCGTCGGAATGCATGCGGCACACCACGCCCTTGAGGTTGAGCACGATGTCGGTCACGTCCTCCTTCACGCCGGGGATCGTTGAGAACTCGTGCGCCACCCCCTCGATCCGCACGCTGGTGACGGCGGCGCCCGCCAGCGAGGAAAGCAGCACGCGGCGCAGCGAGTTGCCGAAGGTGTAGCCAAACCCGCGGTCGAGCGGCTCGATTGTGAAGGTGCCGCGGTTTTGCTCCACGGACTCGCTTGTTATCCGGGGGATCTGGAAGTCGAGCATCGAGGTGTCCTAACGTCGTGGTGTTCTGGGTGTGGGGGCTCGGCTCGCCGGAGGCACACAGCCCGACCCGGCCCCGCGGGCGATGTGCCCGCTGAGTCGGCCGCCTGCGCCACCCCCGACTGGGAAAAGACGGGTCCGGCTCGCCAGGCGGGCGGGGCTCCGACTCTTTGGCGCCGCCGCCGCGCAGGCGGGGGACGCCGACATCTGCTCTCCAGGCCCGCGCGTCACGGGGCCTCTACTTCGAGTACAGCTCGACGATGAGCTGCTCCTGCACCGGCGCCGCCACCTCGCGCCGCTCCGGCCTGCGCAGCACCTTCGCGGTGAGCGACTCGTGATCGGCCTGCAGCCACGCGGGGATCTGGCCGGTCAGCTCGGTCGCGTCCCTCACCACCTGGGTGGCGGGCGTGCCGGCCTTGATCGCGATCACCTCGCCCGGGCGCACCTGATAGCTGGGGATGTTCACGCGCCTGCCATTCACCGTCCAGTGGCCGTGAAGGATCAGCTGGCGCGCCTGCCGGCGCGAGGCGGCGAAGCCGAGCCGCACGAGCACGTTGTCGAAGCGGCACTCCAGCAGCGCCAGCAGGTTCTCGCCAGTGATCCCCGGCTGGCGCGACGCCTTTTCGTAGTAGCCGTGGAACTGCTTCTCCAGCACGCCGTAGTAGCGGCGCGCCTTCTGCTTCTCGCGTAGCTGCAGCCGGTACTCGCTCTGTTTCTGACGGCCCCTGCCGTGCTCGCCGGGCGGGTATGAGCGGCGCTCGACGCCGCATTTGTCGGTCAGGCAGCGCTCCCCCTTGAGGAACAGCTTCTGCCCCTCGCGGCGGCACTGCTTGCACTGTGGGCTTGAATCTCGTGCCACTAGCAAGCCTTCCTCAGACCCGCCGCCGCTTGCGAGGGCGGCAGCCGTTGTGCGCCTGCGGGGTGACATCCTTGACGCCAGTCACTTCCAGACCGGCGGCGGACAGCGAGCGGATCGCCGTCTCGCGGCCGCTGCCGGGCCCCTTGACGAACACCTCCACCTTCTGCAGCCCCTGCTCGAGGCCCTTGCGCGCGGCGGCGTCCGCGGTCACCTGGGCGGCGAACGGGGTCGACTTGCGCGAGCCCTTGAAGCCGGCGCCCCCCGCCGACTCCCACGCGATCACGTTGCCCTGCACGTCGGTGAGCGACAC
>DATMMB010000155.1:0-2318 GCA_035569895.1 Solirubrobacteraceae bacterium
GCCTCGAGCCCGGACACTCGAAGACCATGATGGCCGCCTTCATCGTGGCGATCCGCGGCACACTCGCGCAGGCGGTGCTGCTCGGGCTCTCGGCCACGCTGTCGCACACCGCGATCGTGTGGGCCATTGCGCTCGCCGGGCTGTACTTCGGGCGCAACTGGAATACCGAGACCACCGAGCCTTACTTTCAGGTTGTGTCCGCGGTTCTGATCATCGCGGTGGCGGCCTGGATGCTGTGGCGGACGCGGCGGGCGAGCGCGGCGCAAGCCGACGATGGCCCACTGCACGATCACCATCACGATCATCATCACGGCCACGGGCACGCTGAGGCGCGTCGCATCGACACGGGGCACGGCGTGGTGCGCCTCATGATCTTCGAGGACGGCGCGCCGCCGCGGTTTCGCCTCTATCAGGAGAGCGGGGCCGCCTGGGTCCCCGCGCAGGTGCGGATCGAGACCGAGCGCGCGGACGGCAGCCGGGAGATCTTCAGCTTCCGCCGGCACGGCGGCTATCTCGAGTCGCAGCAGACCATCCCCGAGCCGCACGAGTTCGTCGCGCGGCTGCGCCTTGGATCTGCCGGACACAGTCACGACTTCGACCTGGAGTTCGTCGAGGGCGGACATCGCCATGCGCTCCCCGGCTATCAGGGCCTCGACGTGGCGGCGCCCGGCTACCAGGACCCGCACGAGCTCGCGCACGCCAACGACATCCGCCGGCGCTTCGCCAGCCGCCACGTGACGACCGGGCAGATCGTGGTGTTCGGACTCACCGGCGGGCTGATCCCGTGCCCGGCATCGATTACGGTGCTGCTGCTGTGCCTGCAGCTGAAGAAGGTCGCGCTCGGTGCGGCGCTGGTGCTGTGCTTCAGCATCGGCCTCGCGCTCACCATGGTGACCACGGGCGCGGTGGCCGCGCTCGGCGTGCAGCACGCCGCGCGACGCTTCAGCGGCTTCGGCGAGCTCGCCCGCAAGGCGCCGTACTTCTCCGGCGCCCTCATCATGCTGGTGGGCGTATATGTCGGTTACCAGGGTCTGCACGCGCTCGCGTGAGCGCGTCGTGAGCGGGCCGTGAGCAACTGACGCCGGCTCCGGTTGCGAGATTGCGGATCGAGCCGGCGCGAGAGTAGGGTGTCCGGCATGTCAGCCCGCCTGCAGCGTGCGCTCCTCTGGTCGCTCCTCGGCTGCGGCGTCGCCGTCGCCATGGCCGCCGCCGCGCCGGATGCGGCGGCGCCGGCTCCCGCCGCCACCCCCGCAGCGGCCGGCAGCAGCGCGCCGCCCGGCACGGCCACGGTGCTCGAGATCAACGGGCCGATCGGGCCTGCGACCTCGCGCTACGTGGTGCGCGGCATCGACTCGGCGCGCGAGCGCGGCAGCCGCCTGGTGGTGCTCGAGTTGGACACCCCGGGCGGGCTCGACAGCGCGATGCGCGACATCATCCGCGCGATTCTCGCCTCCCCGGTGCCGGTCGCGAGCTATGTCACGCCCTCGGGCGCACGCGCTGCGAGCGCCGGCACCTACATCCTCTATGCGAGCCACGTCGCCGCCATGGCGCCGGCCACCAATCTGGGAGCCGCCACGCCGGTGTCGATCGGCGGCGAGCCGGAAGCTCCATCGCCGCCGATCGAGCCGCCGGGGAAGCCGACGGACAAGGGCGGCGGCGGCGCGCCCGGGGGCAGCGCGCCGCCGAGCCCGGCGGGAAGCGCCATGGAGCGCAAGGTGGTGAACGATGCCGTCGCCTACATCCGCGGGCTCGCGGAGCTGCGCGGCCGCAACGCCGACTGGGCGGAGCAGGCGGTGCGCGGCGCGGCGAGTCTCACCGCCAGCGCGGCTCTCGAGCAGAAGGTGATCGATCTGATCGCGCACGACCTGCCCGACCTGCTCGCGCGCAGCGACGGCCGCGAGGTGCACCTCGGCGAGCGCACCGTAAAGCTTGCCACCCGCGACCTCGCGGTGGTGAGCGTCAAGCCCGACTGGCGCACGGAGCTGCTCGCCGTCATCACCAACCCGACCGTGGCCTACGGCCTCATGCTGATCGGGATCTGGGGACTGCTGCTCGAGGGGTACAATCCGGGTGCGGTGCTGCCCGGTGTCGCCGGCTCGATCTGCCTGCTGATCGCGCTGTTCGCGTTCCAGATCCTGTCGGTGAACTACGCGGGGCTGGCGCTGCTCTTGCTCGGCACCGGCATGATCATCGCCGAGTTCTTCTTCCCGACCTACGGTTCGCTCGGTGCAGGGGGTCTGATTGCGTTCGTCGTCGGCTCACTCATTCTGTTCGACACGGATGTGCCGGGCATGCGCGTCGGCCGGCCGCTGATCGCC
>DATMMB010000156.1:0-7210 GCA_035569895.1 Solirubrobacteraceae bacterium
GGGTCCATGCCGATGAACATCGCCCGCGCGAGCTCGATCGGGAAGCCCGCCCGCGCCGCGAGGACGCCGCCGAGCTCGGAGGAGTAGGTGCGCCAGTCGCGCGTAACGGTGTACAGGTCCTCAGCGGTGGTCACCGACCAGAAGCCCGCCTCTTCGGGGAACAGTTCGAAGCCCTCCGTCCAGTGGATCGGGCACTCGCGGCGCATCTGCTTGAACGCCTCGTGCGGCGGCCCGTCCGTCCACAGCTCGGCGGAGGTGAGTTCGACGCTCTCGATGTCGCTGCCGGTGCTCGCCATGCTTTCAGCCTCCAAGTAGGTCGGGTGGTCGGCGTCCGACCCACATCCTACTGGCCAGTCAGCCAGCCGGGGACCGGGGTAGGCCCTACAGTCTGTGGCGGTCGCGATGTCGACGGTGGCGAGCGCTCCATCCGCGCCGATCATCGCCCGCCCCCGGGTGGGAGTGATCTTCGGCGGGCTGATGCTGGTGATGCTGCTGGCGGCGCTCGACCAGACGATCGTCGCGACGGCGCTGCCCACGATCGTCGGCGACCTCGGGGGGCTCAATCGCCTCGCGTGGGTGACGAGCGCGTTTCTGCTCGCCCAGACCGCCGTCACGCCGCTGTACGGGAAGCTCGGCGACCTGTATGGGCGCAAGCGCATCCTGCAGAGCGCGATCGTGCTGTTCCTCGTCGGCTCGGCGCTGTGCGGGCAGGCCGGGGGAATGACCGAGCTGATCGCCTTTCGCGCCGTGCAGGGGATGGGCGCGGGCGGGCTGATCGTGCTCACCCAGTCGACGATCGGCGACATCGTGCCGCCGCGCGAACGCGGCCGCTACCAGGGGCTGTTCGGCGCGGTGTTCGGCGTGGCGTCCGTGGGCGGCCCGCTGCTGGGCGGGGTGATCGTGCAGTCGGTGTCGTGGCGGTGGATCTTCTACGTCAACCTGCCGGTGGGACTCGTCGCGCTGGCGGTCCTCGGCGCGACGCTCCCCGCCGGCGGCAGGCGCGGGCGGCCGGCGATCGACTACCTGGGGGCGGGGCTGCTCGCGAGCGGTCTGAGCGCGATCGTGCTGGTGACCAGCCTCGGCGGCACCACCTGGGCGTGGGGCTCGGGCGAGGTGGTGGCGGCGGGTGCGCTGGGGGCGGCGCTGATCGGCGGCTTTCTGCTGGTGGAGCGCCGCGCGCGCGAGCCGGTGCTGCCGCCGGCGCTGCTGCGCGACCGCGTGTTTGCCGTGGCGGGCACGCTGTCGCTGATCGTCGGCTTCGCGCTGTTCGGCTCGGTCACGTTCCTGCCGCTGTACTTCCAGACGGTGGACCTCGCCTCGCCCACCGCCGCGGGGCTGCGGCTGGTGCCGATGATGGTGGGCGTGCTGGTGATGTCGGTGTTGTCGGGCCAGTTGATCGCGCGCACCGGTCGCTACCGCGCCTTCCCGATTGTGGGGACGGTGTTGATGAGCATTGGGATGGTGCTGTTGTCGCGCCTCACGGTGGGTACCTCCGACACACAAACCGCGCTGTCGCTGCTGGTGTTGGGGCTCGGGTTGGGCTCGGTGATGCAGGTGCTGGTGCTGGCGGTGCAGAACGCGGTTGACTACTCGGTGCTGGGCGCCGCCACGTCGGGCGTGACGATGATGCGCGGGATCGGCGGCTCGCTGGGGACGGCGGTGTTTGGCACGATCTTCTCGACGCGCTTGGCCGACCAGCTGCGCGGCGCCTTCCACGGTGCGTTGGGCGCGCAGGCGCGCCACGGCGTGCGCCTCACCGGCGCCCAGGTGGCGCATTTGCCCCCACCTGAGCGCGCTGTCTACCAGCACGCCTACGTGCACTCGCTCAGCCCCGTGTTCGCGGTGGCGGCCGGCGTGGCGGCGCTGGGCTTCCTGCTCAGTTTGTGGCTGCCGCAGCGCGCGCTGCGCGCCGCCCCGGCCACCAGCACCGGCCTGGAGGACGGCTTGGCGGCGCCGCGCGCCCCCGACTCGCTGGCGGAGATCGAGCGCTCGCTCACGCGCCTCACCACGCCCGAGGAGCGCAGGCGCTTCCGCGAACGCGTGGCGGCGCGCGCCGGCCTCACGCTCAGCCCCGGCGCCACGTGGGCGCTGGTGCGCATCCACGAGCACGGCGCCGCGCGGGCGCGGATGCTGGCCGAGCAGGACGGCGTGCCGGCGGCGCGCGTGGAGGGGGCGGTGGCGGAGCTCGCCGACCGCGGTTTGCTCGTCGGCGGAGCGCTCGATCGCGACGGTGGGCTCGCGATCGCCGATGGTGCCGGCGCCGGTGCCCCCGCGATCGCCGACGGTGCCGGCGCCGGCGCGCCCGCGATCGCCGATGGTGCCGGCGCCGGTGCCCCCGCGAGTGTGGATGGCCCGCCCGTCGCCGACTCCCTGCCGACCTTGGATCACCCTCGGCTGACGCCCGCCGGGAGCGAGCACGCCGAACGGCTGATCGCCGCCCGCTGCGACCTGCTGGCGCAGGCGCTGGCCGACGAGGAAGCCGGGCGCCGGCCGGAGGTGCTGGGCTTGCTGCGCCGGCTGGCGGGCGAGCTGTGCGGCGAGCCGCCCACCCAGCCCGCCGTCGACGCTCGCGCTGCGCTGGCGGGCCGGGGCTGAGCGGCGCAACCGACTACGCTTGGCTGCCATGGCGGAATCGGTGAGCGGTGGACCGGTGAGCAGGGTGCTGTCGAGCACGCAGCTGGCGATGCTGGCGGGGCACGGTGAGGAGCACACGGCGGCGGTGGGGGAGACGCTATATGAGATCGGCGACGCCACCTACCCGTTCATCGCGATCGTGGAGGGCGAGGCGGCGGTGCTGGACGGCGACGGGCAGGAGATCGTCCGCCACGGCGAGTCGGGCTTCCTCGGCGAGCTGAACCTGCTCTCGGGCCAGACTGTGTTCCTCACCGCCGTGGTGACCGCGCCGATGCGCTACATCGCGGTCGAGCGCGAGGTGCTGAGGCGGCTGCTGTTCGACGACGACGCGCTGGCGGACCTGTTGTTGAGCGCCTTCGTGGAGCGCCGCGAGCTGTTGCAGCAGATCCAGGGGATCGGCGTGGAGATCGTGGGCTCGCGCGAGTCGCCCGACACGCGGCGGCTGCTGGCGTTTGTGCGCGTGCAGAAGATCCCGTACTCGTGGAGCGAGCCGACGAGGGACCGGGGGGAGGCGGACCCGTCCGGCGCCGACCAGCCGCCGGCGCGCGACACCTCCGGGCCGCCGGCGCGCGACACCTCCGGGCCGCTGGCGCGCGACACGTCCGGGCCGCTGGCGCTCGGTGCCTCCGCGCCACCGAAGATGGGCACCCCCGAGCAGCCGGCGACCGCCGCTCCGCAATCGCCGACGGTGCGCCTGCCCGGCGGAATGGAGCTGCACAACCCCAGCAACGGCGAGCTGTCGCGCGCGCTGGGGATCGGTCTCGAGCTGGCGCCGCGCGAGGAAGTGGACCTGCTGATAATCGGCTGCGGCCCCGCCGGCCTCGGCGCCGCCGTGTATGGCGCCTCGGAGGGTCTAAACACACTGGTGGTGGAGGGCACGATGCTCGGCGGCCAGGCCGGCAGCTCGCGGCGGATCGAGAACTACCTCGGCTTCCCCGCGGGGATCAGCGGCGCGCAGCTGACCAGCCGCGCGGTCACACAGGCGCGCAAGTTCGGCGCGCGCGTGGCCAGTCCCTACCGCGCCCAGCAACTGCTGCCCGGCGACGGGCGCCACGTGGTGAGGCTGGACGAGGGCAACGAGATCGCCGCCCGCGCGGTGCTGCTGGCGACCGGCGCCGAATACCGCCGCCTGCCGGTGGCCGACCTGGAGCGCTACGAGGGCGTGAGCGCCTTCTACGCCGCCGGCCCGCTGGAGGGCCAGCTGTGCGGCGGCCAGCGCGTGGGTGTGGTGGGCGGCGGCAACTCCGCCGGCCAGGCGGCGGTGTGGCTGGCGCGCGGCGGCGCGCTGGTGACGCTGCTGCACCGTCGCGCCGACTTGCGCGAGACGATGTCGCACTATCTGATCGACGAGCTGGAACGCTTCGGCGTGGCGGTGCGCGACCGCTCGGAAGTGCAAGAGCTGCACGGTGTCGGCGAAGGTGAGGACGCTCATAACGGGCGGGACGAACACGCCGGCCGGCCCGCCGCGGATGGCGGCCGCGGTACGGACAGCAGACACGACGCCGACAGCAGACACGATGTGGACAGCCCGGGAAACGCGGACGGCCGGGGCCGGGGCGGCCACGACGGCCGGCTGGAGGCCGTGACGCTCGCCGACGGCGCGCGTTTGCCGCTGTCGTACCTGTTCTTCTTCCTCGGCGCCACGCCCTGCACCGACTGGCTGGGTGACACTGTCGCGCGCGACACCCATGGCTTCGTCTTCACCGGCCCCGACGCCGGCGCGGAGGGTTTGCTGGAGACCAGCGTGCCGGGCGTGTACGCCGCCGGCGACGTGCGCGCCGGCTCGATCAAGCGCTGCGCCACCGCCGTCGGCGAGGGGGCCACCGTGGTGCGGTTCGTGCACGAGCTGCTTGCGGCCGCCACGATCGCGTAGCGCGCTGGCCGAGTATCGTAGACACCCGATGTGATGTTCCGCTAGTCTATATGATCATGGCTACACGTGATCGCACGGACGAGGTCGACCACGCTATCTATCGCGGTGAAACAGCCGACGCCGTAGCGAGCACGAAGCGCTTCTTCATTGCGCATTCATCGCGTCAAAAAGATTTCGCGCTCGAGCTCAGAGATGCGCTCACGAATGATGCCTGGGTGGATCTGCATGAGATCGAGGTCGGCGATATCCTCCTCCAAGAGATTGCTGAAGGCATCGAAGCGGCATCTGACTTCGTGCTTCTATGGACTGCGGAGGCAGCAGCGTCGAAGTGGGTGCGCTATGAGACTCACATGGCATTTATAAGATATTTGGAGGACGCCGCAATCAATATGCGCGTCGTATGCCTTGATGAGACCCCGGTGCCGTTGCACTTTCGCCCGCTGCTGCAGGCCAGGGGACTCGACGGCGTGCGGGACATCGCGACAGTGTTGCTAGGGGCTCCGCCAGTCACGCGAGCCCTTCGCGCATTTGTCAATCGCAGTGCCGAGATAGGGGCGCTCGAGGAGTTGTTGTACGCCAATGGTCGTGGCCTCATGTGGTTTTACGGCGTTGCCGGAGTTGGTAAGCGAGCGCTTGCACGTGAGGCGCTGCGACGATTGAGTGCGGATTCTTCTCGCACGGCGCGGATCGCGGTTAAGGGAGGTACAGGGTTTGTCGAGCTGCACTTGGCACTCTGCAACGCTGTCAACGAGCCCATTCCAGACGGGGCGCTGACCGAGCGTGAGGCCAAAGAGTCGTGTGCCGCGATTATCGAGGCATTCTGTGCCGGAGGCGGGATTTGGTTGTTTGAGGAGGCGCAGCACTGGCTGGAAGCAGATGCCACGACT
Source organism: Solirubrobacteraceae bacterium (assembly GCA_035569895.1). GTDB lineage: Bacteria > Actinomycetota > Thermoleophilia > Solirubrobacterales > Solirubrobacteraceae > Palsa-744. The sequence goes on from DATMMB010000156.1 coordinate 5,395, forward strand.
GGCCGTGTGCTTGCCGAGGTCTTGCGATCTCTAAATGTCGCGGGGGTTGGCTTGGCGGAGCGTGGTGCGATCTTCACATCGACACGTCGTCCGAGCCTTCACGAGCCGCACGCCAGCATCGCTGAGCTGCGCAGGGTTCGCGGTTTGGCTCCTGATTTTGCTGTTGCACTGCTCGGTAACCTTGGTGCAGAGCGCCCCGAGCGCGAGCTTCGGACAGTAGCGGCCCAACTCGATGGACACCCCCTCGCGCTTGAGATGGGTGCCGGTCTACTCAGGGATGAGGCCCAGGTCGACTGGGAGTCACACAGAGCCACCACTGCGCGCACAATGATCGCGGAGCTCTCGCTCCAAGATACGACGGAAGAACTTCTCGAAACACTAGCGGCCGCCGATGGGCCGCTCCCTGGTGGGGAGATCGCCGGTCATCTCGACCTGAGTTCAGAGCAGTACAACGCAGCTGTCCAGGAGGCGTCGTCGTACTCGCTGGTCGAGGAGCACAACGGGTTCCTGAGGGTACATGCCCTCGTACGAGATTTTTATCTTCGTGCGCTGAGGCGACGCGGCGATTTTCGCGACCGCATTGCCGACCTCGCTAATCGTTCACAGTCTGCCTTTCTTGCAACGGAGACTGGTGCTCGTGTTCGAGTCGATGCACTGTTGGCGACATTTCGTCTCCTCTCGTGGAGTGGCCGTTTGAACGAGGCGCTTGAGCTTCACCGTACGGCGTTTGGCACACTGCTCCAAACCGCGATTGAGCTGTACGATGAACGTCGATATGAGGACGCGCTGCACTACTTCGAAGCTGTGATTGAGTCTACCGAGGACGATCGCCGTGCGCGGTTGTACCTTGCACGAACGCTTGCTCATCTTCGACGGACAGACGAGGCGCGTTCTGTTATGTCCGAGTTGCTGGCCCGTGAGCCCCAGGATGTCGAGCTCTTGCGGATGGCGGGGCGGGTGGAGTTCATTCTACGGAAGTGGGAGCGAGCGCTTGAGTACTATGAACATGCGCGTGAGCTACGTCCGAGATGGCTTCCCGTTCTGCGGGATCTCGGCCAAGTGAATATACGCCTCGAGCGTTGGGAGGCGGCACGTGAAGATCTGCGCCTTGCAATGAGTCTCGCCGAGCCTGGTATTTATGTGCAGTTATACTATTCGCAGGTACTCGAGCATTTTGGAGAACTAGACGACGCCAGGGCGGCCGCAGAATCGGCTACCCGCGGGGACCCTGATAATCCGGCGTCCCACCATCGACTTGGTCGAGTCTTGCTTGCGCAGGAGGAGTACCACGGTGCTCGACGTGCGTTCGAACGGGCGCTTGAACTTAATCCGACATTTCACGAGGCGGCCGTGTCTCTCATGGGCTTGCTCCTCGAGGAAAACGAGCTAGCCGCTGCGCGAAGGTTGCTTGGTAAAATTGAAATGATGCCGGCAGTTCGCCCGGCGCTACTTGCGGCCGTTCGTGCCCAAGTCTCCTTAGCAGAGGGGAATGGGGACGCAGCTGAGCGATTTGTGGGCGAGGCGCTTGCGGAGGAGCGCGAGCCAGAGACGGTGGCTCTTGCCGTGCGAATCGCCGTAACCAGATTTGACCGTAGCGAGATTTCCGTCGAGGTGGCCAAGGCAAGAATCGAACCGCTGCTCCGTGAGCTCGGCGCTAAGGGGCATGCTGCAGAGGAGAGACGATGGCGTGCGAGGTTCGTTGAGAAGTTGGTGAGGAACAGCGGGGAGTCTCCGCCGGCAAAGTCGATCGCTTAGAGTGCCTAGCCCGGATCGTGCATGAGGTCGTGTGATGTGAGTGTTTGGGCGGGCTGGTGGG
>DATMMB010000157.1:0-3951 GCA_035569895.1 Solirubrobacteraceae bacterium
ACGGAATTCAAGCCAAGGGAGCTGTATGGCCGCCACCGACACCGCCAGGATCGCCAAACCCAGCCCGATCGTCGAGGACGAGCAGGGGCAGCTGCGCGCGCGCCAGGGGATCTCGCGGGAGGTGGTGCAGGAGTTGTCGAAGATCAAGGGCGAGCCCGACTGGATGGCCGACAAACGCCTGAAGAGCCTGGAGATCTTTGAACGCAAGCCGCTGCCCACATGGAGCATCGACCTCTCCGGCCTGCACCTCGACGACCTCGTGCTCTACTCGCCGCCCACCGCCGGGCGCTACGACTCCTGGGACGACGTCCCCGCGGAGATGAAGCAGACCTACGAGGACCTCGGCATCCCCCAGGCCGAGCGCGAGCACCTCGCCGGCGTCGTCGGCGTGTGGCGCCAGGAGCCGGTGTATGAGGGGCTCAAGGACGTGTATCGCAAACAGGGAATCCTGTTCTGCTCGATGGACACCGCGATCACCGAGCACCCCGAGCTGGTGCAGAAATACTTCATGAACAAATGCGTCCCGCCGCAGGACAACAAGTTCTCGGCGCTCCACGGCGCGGTGTGGTCGGGCGGCTCGTTCGTGTACGTCCCCAAGGGCGTCAAGGTCGATCTGCCGCTGCAGGCCTACTTCCGCATGGAGGGCGCCGGCGAGGGCACCTTCGAGCACACTTTGATCGTCGCCGACGAGGGCTCGGACGTGAACTACATCGAGGGGTGCACCGCGCAGACGTACTCGGTCAACTCGATGCACTCCGCGGTGGTGGAGATCTTCGTGCACGAGGGCGCGAAGGCCCGCTACACCACCGTGCAGAACTGGTCGAAGGACGTCTACAACCTCAACACCAAGCGCGCCGTCGTCGACGCGCACGGCACGGTGGAGTGGGTGGGCGGCTCGATGGGCGCCAAGTACGTGATGCTCTACCCCGGCTCGTTTTTGATGGGCGAGGGCGCACGCGCCGACCACCTCAACGTCGGCGTCGCCGCCGGCGGCGTGCACAAGGACACCGGCGCCAAGGTGGTGCACCTCGCGCCCAACACCACCTCCAACATCCTCGCCAAGTCGATCTCCAAGGACGGCGGCATCATGGGCTACCGCGGGCTCGTGCGGATGGGTCCGAAGGCGGCCGGCTCCAAAGCGCGCGTGCAGTGCGACGGGTTGATGATGGACGGCATCTCGCGCTCGGACACGTGGCCGGACATCCAGATCCAGAGCCCCCACGTCGCCGTCGCCCACGAGGCCACCGTCGGGCGCATCTCCGACGACCAGCTCTTCTACATGGGCTCGCGCGGCTTCACCGAGGACGAGGCGGCGGCGATGATCGTCAACGGCTTCATCGAGCCGGTGACGAAGGAGCTGCCGATGGAGTACGCGGTCGAGCTCAATCGGCTGATTCAGCTGGAGATGGTCGGAAGCATCGGCTAACGTGGCCGCGATGCCCGAGCCCGCCTCCGACCCTCTCGCCGATATCGCCGACCGCGCGGCCGACGCCGCCACCGAGCCCATCCCCGACGCCGCCGGCGAGCCGGAGTCCAGCACTCCCACCGTCGAGGTCGACGACGTGCTCGACGCGCTCGCCAACGTGATCGACCCCGAGCTGGGCCTCGACTTCGTCGAGCTGGGGTTGGTCTACGGCGTGGAGGTGGACGGCGGCGACGTGCACATCACGTTCACGCTCACCACCCCCGCCTGCCCGATCGGCCCACAGGTGACCGAACAGATGGAGGAGTTCGTCGGCGAGCTCGAAGGCGTCAAGTCGGTGGAGTGCGAGATGGTGTTCATCCCGCCGTGGTCGCCCGAGCGGATGAGTGAGGACGCCAAGTTCGCGCTTGGGTTCTGACGGTCGATGGCCTACGCTGGCCGAAACGGGGATTCGCGCCAAAGGCGCGTGTCCCCCGGCTTCGGTCGGCGTCCTCGGTCGCTCGCGTGCGCTTAGCACGCCACGCGGGGTGGGCGGGCTTTCTAATCCTGGCCCCGCTTGGCCTTCGACCGTCAGAACGGCTCACACCGGCTGCAGTGCCGCCACGTCCCCCGCCAGCTGCTTCAGCGTGGACAGCTGCGCGGCGATGCTTTCGCCGAACGCGTCGAGGTCGTGCATCGCGTCGAGGTCCCCCAGCAGCCCGAAGTTCATCTGGCCGTTGTACGACATGATCGCGATCGCCAGCGCGTGGTGCTGGGGCAGGAACGCCACCGGGTAGGCCTCCAGCATCTTGCGGCCCAGCACGTACAGCGGGAACTGCGGGCCGGGGACGTTGGTGACGATCAGGTTGAACAGGCGCGTGGAGAAGTTCAGCCGCGACGCCTGCGCGAGAATCGTGGGCGGCGCGAAGTTCTGCACGCCCGCGATCACCTCCGCGCCGAGCGCCTGCTTTGACTCCTTCAGGCCGTCCATTTCGCGTTTGACGAACAGCAGCCGCTGCACCGGGTCGGACATGTACACCGGCAGCGGGCCGCGCATCACCACGATGCGGTTGCCCATCTGGTGGTGCTCGTCTTCAGCGCGCACCGACACCGGCACCAGCGCCCGCAGCTCGAGGCCCTCGGTGCGCACCCCGCGCGCGATCATGAAGTCGCGCAGCGCGCCCGCCACCACCGCCAGCACGACGTCGTTGACGGTGCACCCGAACGCGTTCTTGACGAGTTTGAAATCATCGAGCGCGCAGCCGACGCCGACGAAGCGCCGGTGCGGGCCGATGTCGACGTTCAGCGGCGTGGGCGGCGCCGGGTTCATCACCGCCCAGATGAACTCGCCGAGCCCCTCCGCCACTTCGCGCGCGCTGTGCAGCGCGCGGTCGGGGTGCGCCAGCGCGTCGGCGGCGCTCGCCGCCACCTCCACGCCCGCGCGCAGCACCCCTTTGGTGGCCGCCGCCACGAGCTCCAGCGTGCCCGGCTCGCGGTGCGGCTGCCACGGCTTGCCGGAGTGGCGCACCGGCGGCGGATCGGGCGAGAGGTCGAACAGCACGGTCGCGAGGTCCACGCCGGCGATCCCGTCGATCAGCGAGTGGTGGGTCTTCGAGATCAGCGCGAACCGCTCGCTGCGAGCAGCTCCCCGGCCGTTCCGAGACGATCGTGTGTGCCCTGCGAGCTTGGGGCTCACGCCCTCGATCAGCCACATCTCCCACAGCGGCTTTGAGCGGTCGAGCTGCTGGGAGAAGATGCGCGCGGTGAGGTTGCACAGCTGCTCCCAGTCGCCCGGCGCCGGCAGCGCGGTGTGGCGCACGTGGTACTCGAGGTTGAAGCTCGGATCGTCCACCCACACCGGCCGGCCGCTGTCGAGCGCGGTGTGGGTATGCGCCAGCTTATGGCGGTAGCGCGGCACCAGATGCAGCCGGCGACGGATCTCTTCGAGGAACTCCTCGAGCGCCGGCGGCGGTCCCTCCAGCACGGTCAGCCCGCCCACGTGCATGTGCGAGTTGGGTCCCTCCTGGAGCAGGAAGGAGGCGTCCATTGCGGTGAGCCTGTCGAGGTGGCGCTGGGGCATGTGACTGCCAAGAGTACCCCGAGTGCGCGCTTTCCGAACCCCTCCCTCTCAGCCGAACCCCGCCGCCGCGGAGCGGCGCTCAGGGAGAGCCGCACAAGCCGCACCCGCCGCCGCGGAGCGGCGCCCAGAGGAGAGCCGCACAAGCCGCACCCCGCCGCCGCGGAGTGGCGCCCAGAGGAGAGCCGTACACTTGAAGCGATGGCTGCCGAGCCCACGACCAACACCGTCGAGAAGATCATCCTCGCGGCCCCGCGGGGTTACTGCGCCGGCGTCGACCGCGCCGTGCAGACGGTCGAACGGGCGCTCGAGCTGCACGGACCGCCGGTTTACGTGCGCAAGGAGATCGTCCACAACAAGCACGTCGTGCAGCAGTTGCGCGCGCGGGGGGCGATCTTCGTCGAGCAGGAGACCGACGTGCCAGAGGGCGCCATCACGGTGTTCTCCGCGCACGGCGTGGCCCCGAGCGTGC
>DATMMB010000158.1:0-2891 GCA_035569895.1 Solirubrobacteraceae bacterium
CGAGCGCGTCGTGGTGGTGGCGGAGCTCGCCGGCGGGCTGCCGCCGGAGGAGCCGTGGATCCTGTCGGCGGCCGCCGCGGCGCTCGATCGGCAGCTCATCCGACCCGCCGTCGCGGCGCTCACCGGCGGCTCGCTCGAGCGGCTCACGCTGATCGCGAACGACACCCGCGTCGCCGTCGGCCGGCTCAGTGGTCTGAAGCGCTGGCGCCGGGCGCGCGTGGGTCTCGGGGCATTCGCATGAGGGCCTGCCGGGCATGAGGCTCGCCGTGGTACGGCGTGCGTGCCGGGCGGACGCGCAGCTCGCGGCGGGCCTGCACCCGGTGCTGGCCCGTGCCTATGCGGCGCGCGGTGTGCGTACGGCCGCCGACCTCGACACCTCGCTCGCGCGGCTCCTGCCGGTCGGCACGCTCGAGGGCATCGCGGCGGCGGTCGAGCTGCTCCTCAAGCACCGCACCGGCGGGCGCGTGCTGGTGATCGGCGACTTCGACGCCGATGGCGCCACCAGCAGCGCGCTCATGGTGCGTGCGCTGCGCGGCCTCGGCTTCTCGGCGGCGGATTTCCTCGTGCCGAACCGCTTCGAGTTCGGCTACGGCCTGACTCCTGAGATCGTGGCGCTCGCGGCGCAACGCTCGCCGACGCTCATCGTCACGGTCGACAACGGCGTTTCCAGCCACGCGGGGGTCGCCGCCGCCCGCACCGGCGGGATCGACGTGTTGATTACCGACCATCATCTCCCGGGCGCGGAGCTCCCGGACGCCAACGTGATCGTGAATCCCAACCTCGTCGGCAGCCGCTTCGGCAGCCGTGCGCTCGCCGGCGTCGGGGTCGCCTTCTACATCATGGCCGCGCTCGAGCGGCGCCTCGCGCAGGAGGAGCCGGGCGTCGCGCGAGCGCCCGTCGTGGCGCAGCTGCTCGACCTGGTCGCGCTCGGCACGGTGGCGGACGTGGTACCGCTCGATCTGAACAACCGCGTCCTCGTGGCGCAGGGGCTGAAGCGCATCAGGGCCGGACGCTGCGTCGCCGGGATCAAGGCGCTGCTCGCGATCGCGGCGCGCACGTCCGCCGACCTCACGGCCGCCGACCTCGCCTTCGGCGTCGCGCCGCGCCTGAACGCCGCCGGCCGCCTCGACGACATGACGATCGGCATCCAGTGCCTGCTCGCCGACGATCCGGCCGTGGCGCAGCAGCTGGCGGTGCGGCTCGATGAGCTCAACGAGGAGCGGCGCGCGATCGAAGCGCGCATGCAGCAGGAGGCGCTCGCGGCCGTGCGCCGGCTGGGCGACCCCGGCCCCGGCGCACCGCAGAGGAGCGGGGTCTGTCTCTTCGATGAGAGCTGGCACCAGGGCGTGGTCGGCCTGGTCGCGAGCCGCGTCAAGGAGCGCGTGCGCCGCCCGGTGATCGCCTTCGCAGCCGCGGATCCCGCCACGCTGCGCGGCTCGGCCCGCTCGGTGGCGGGCGTACACATCCGCGACGTGCTCGACTCGATCGCGGCGCGCCACCCGGGGCTCATCGGCCGCTTCGGCGGGCACGCCATGGCGGCGGGCCTCAGCCTCGAGCGCTCGCGTCTCGATGAGTTCGCACGCGCCTTCGACGAGGAGGTGGCGCGCTGGACCGCCGGACGCGTGGGGGCGGACGCCGTGGAGACCGACGGCGAGCTGGGCGTTGCCGAGATCGCGCTCGACACCGCGGAGGCGCTGCGCGCCGGGGGCCCCTGGGGCCAGGCGTTTCCCGAGCCTTCCTTCGACGGCGTGTTCAGCGTAAGGAGCGCGCGCCTCATCGGCGAGCGGCACGTGAAAATGTGGGTCGAGCCGGTCTCGAGCGGGCGCTCGTTCGATGCGGTTGCCTTCAACCACTTCGCCGAAGGCGTCGCGGGCGCCTTGCCCGAGGGGCTGGTGCAGCTCGTCTACCGGCTGGATGTCAATCGATACCAGGGCGAGCGGCGGCTGCAGCTGCTGGTAGATCACCTGCTGCCCGTCGCTCGCTGAAGTGACCGCGGCAGTGTTAGCATCGCCGGCGCAACGGCCGGCAGGACGACCATGGAAGTCAATCAACTCAAGCGTCATCTCAAGGATCTCGGCGAGCGCATCGGCTCGTTACGGGGGTTTCTTTGAGTACGACCGCAAGCTCGAGCGCCTCGAAGAGGTCGCCCGTGAGCTCGAGGATCCGGCGGTGTGGTCGGACCCGGCGCGCGCCCAGGAGCTCGGGCGCGAGCGCGCCCGGCTGACGAGCGACGTCGGCGAGATCGACCGCGCCACCTTGCGGATCGCCGAGGCCGCGGAGCTGCTCGGGCTCGCGGAGGCCGAGGGCGACGAGGGCGCCGCGCGGGACATCGAGCGCGATGCGCAGGGTCTCGAGGGCGCGGTGCGCCACCTCGAGTTGAAGCGCATGTTCTCGGGCGAGATGGATTCGCACAATGCCTTTCTCGACATCCAGGCGGGGGCCGGCGGCACCGAGGCGCAGGACTGGGCGCAGATGCTGCTGCGCATGTACCTGCGCTGGGGCGCGGCGCGCGGCTTTCGCTGCGAGGTCATCGACACGAGTCCCGGAGAGGTGGCGGGTATCAAGAGCGCGAGCGTCGAAGTGCAGGGCGAGTATGCCTACGGCTGGCTGCGTACCGAGACGGGCGTGCACCGCCTGGTACGCAAGTCGCCCTTCGACTCCGGCAATCGCCGTCACACCTCGTTCGCCTCGGTGTTCGTCTCGCCCGAGGTCGACGACGACATCGAGATCGAGGTGAATCCGGCGGATCTCAGAACCGACGTGTACCGCTCCTCGGGCGCCGGCGGCCAGCACGTCAACAAGACCGAGTCGGCGGTGCGCATCACCCACCTGCCGAGCGGTATCGTGGTCGCCTGCCAGAACGAGCGCAGCCAGCACAAGAACCGCTCGAC
>DATMMB010000159.1:0-4488 GCA_035569895.1 Solirubrobacteraceae bacterium
GTCAGCTGATGCCAGTGCCCGACTCCCTGGAGTGGCCCGCCGCCGGCGGGGTGCCCGAGGTGTTCACGACCGCCCACGACGCGCTGTTCGCGCAGGCGCAGCTGCGCCCCGGCGAGCGCCTGCTCGTGCACGGCGGCGCCGGTGGGGTCGGCACCGCGGCGATCCAGCTCGCCCGCGCGAGTGGCGCGCGCGTGACGGCGACCGTGCGCCGCGAGCAGTCCCGCCCCGAGGTCGCGGCGCTTGGGGCCGAGGCGATCGCGCCCGAAGGCTTCGTCGAGCACGGGCCGTTCGACGTGATCCTCGAGTTGGTCGGCGCGCCCAACATGGCGGACAACCTGAACGCGCTCGCCACCGGTGGGCGGATCGCCGTGATCGGCGTGTCCGCCGGCGCCAAGTGCGAGCTGAACCTGCTCGCGCTGATGGGCAGGCGCGCGCGCATCCACGGCTCGACGCTGCGCGCGCGGCCGCTGGAGGAGAAAGCGCTCGCCGCCCGCGCCCTGGAGCGCGAGGTGCTGCCGCTGCTGGCGTCGGGCGCGCTCACGGTGCCGATCGCCGCGACCTTCCCGCTCGACGCTGTCGCCGCCGCCTACGACCGCTTCGCCGCCGGCGGCAAGCTGGGCAAGATCGTGCTCATCGTCGACTGACCTCGCCGCATGCGGCGAGGTCCGGTCCGCGCATGCGCGGACCGAGCAGGCCCACATGTGGGCCTGCTGCACTCGCACATGTGCGAGTGCATCGAGCGGTGCATGCACCGCTCGACCGACCGCCGCCCGCGGCGGTCGGCTCAATAGGGAGGCTGCGCTGCCCACCACTCGCCGAGCGCCCTGAACGCCTCCCAGAAGGCCCGCTTGGCGTCCTGCTCGTCGAGCGACTCGTCGATGTTGGGCAAGTACAGCGCCTCGATCGAGGGCGTCAGCCGCTGGGTCTCGCCCAGCCGCGGCGCGAGTGGGCGCGCGAGCGGGATCTGCAGCTCGTTGAGCGTCGCCAGCGCCTCTTCGCCCATCGCCACGACGATCTTCGGCTGCACGATCGCGATCTCCTCCACCACGCGCGCGATGCAGAGATCGGCGCCCATCCACCCGTCCGCCAGCGAGGGATCCCCCAGAGGGCACTTCACGCACAGCGTCCCATACACCGCCAGCGGGTCGATCGAAAGGCGCTTCAGCGACTTCATCAGCGCGCTCCCCGCCCGCCCGTAGAAGGCGACCCCCTCCTCGACCTCAGCGGGCATCGGCGCGTGCTTGAGCAGCATCACGTCGGCCTGCGGGTGGCCGCTGCCGAGCACCGGCATCACGTTGCCGCGCGGGCAGTGCGGGCAGCTCTGCAGCTCGCGCGTGAGCGCGTTCAGCTCGCGGATCGCCCGCTCCAGATACTTCTCGCGGATCTCGTCGTCGGTCACGGGCATCGACGCCGTAGGTTTTGACGGCCCCGTCGCTTGTCCTTGGCGCTGCACCGGCGCTTGCGCTCCGCTAGCGGCCGCCGGTGGCCCGCCGCACGCGCCGCTCCCGCCGGGCACGGCGCGCGGCGGGCGGGGTGGCGCGGGTCTCCAGGAACTTCAGCGCTTGCACATACAGCAGGCTGGTGGGGCGCGTCACGATCTCCGCGTCGCGCAGCGACTGCACGAGCTCCGCGGGGCCCTCGAAGTCGCGCATCTTCACTCGCACCGAGCCGAGGCCCTGCGCGACGTGCGCGTCGCTGCCGGCGCCCGCGGGGATCCTGTACTTGGCGGCAAACCGCGCCGCCTCCTCATTGAAAGCGCCGATCGCCACGCGCGGGTTGAACGTCTCGATCGCGTCCACCTCCGCCAGCACCGGCAGCAGATGCTCGTAGTCGGGCACCGCATGCATGCGGTCGAACGGATGCGGCACATACACCACTCCGCCCTGACGCTTGATCTCGGCGATCGTCTCGCTCAGCGTCAGCCCGCGGGGGATGCGCTCCTCGATGAACAGCCCGATCACCTCGCCTTCGGCGGCGGTCTTCACCTCCTCGCCCACGATCACCCTCGGCGCGCCGTCCATCGCGGCGGCCCGCTCGCGCGCCTCCAGCGCGCCCGACACCTCGTTGTGGTCGGTCACCGCGATCGCCCCCAGCCCCTGCTCGCGAGCGGTCGCCAGCAGCACCTCCACCGGCGTCGCGCAGTCGTGCGAGTGGTCGGTGTGCATGTGCAGGTCAACGTCGATCCGCCCCCTTCTCGCCAGCCGGCGGCGCAGCTTGGGGTCCCCTTCCGGGTCGCGTCGGCGCGCGGCCAGCTCGCGGTAGAGCGCCTCCGCCTCGTCGGCCACCGCGCTCCACGTGCGCCCCTTGGGGGTGCCGGCCGGCGCCAGCAGGCGATACTCGGCGGGGAAGTGGCGCTCCATCAGCGCCGCCGTCTCGGGGCGACTCGCCGTGCGCGCGTCCAGCCGGCCGAAGAACGTCGTCACGAACCGCCGCCCCAGCAAGGTGGAGATCAGCCGCTCGGTCGGCGCGTGGAAGCTGCCGACGTTCAGCGCGCGCGAGTGGCGCAGCGCCGCGTTCGCGGTGCTCGGCGCGAACGGCTCGTGCACGTGCACGAAGTCGAGCTCCACCGTGCTCAACAGCTCCTCGATCGTGCGCGCGACGTCGATTGGCAGCGCCCGCGCCGGGCGCGCCCCGCCGCCACGGGCGGCGCCCTGCAGCTGCGGCACGTCGAGCGCCTCGCCCACCGCGATCACCGCCGGCGCGCCGCCCCCCGCCTCCGCCAGCAGGCTCGCCGGCCGCTCGCGGGCGGAGCGCAGCGCGCGCCGCGCGTCGCGCACCCGCTCCTGCGAGCGCGAGGGCGCGAGCACCAGCACGCGATGCCCGCGCCGCGCCAGCTCGCCGGCGAGCGCTCGCACATACACGTTCACCTCGCTCTCCTGTGCCTCCCACGGGTCGGGAGTGACGTGCGCGATCGCGAACGGCGCGGCCATCTGCCTTCAGGTTACTTGGCCGCCCTCGTCGCCTTGGGCGGCTTGCGCGGGTGCGCGCCCGTGCCGGGCTTGCCGGCGTAGCGGGCGATGAACTTCTCCGTCTCGGTCCGCGCCTGCTCGTCGGGGCGCTGGCGGTGAGGGGACTTCATCAGGTACGACGACGGCCCATCCAGCTGGCCGGCGACGCCGTGGTTGAGCGCCAGCTTGCAGCAGCGCACCGCATCAATCACGATCCCCGCCGAGTTGGGCGAGTCCCACACCTCGAGCTTCAGCTCGGCGTTCAGCGGCACGTCGCCGAATGCCTGGCCCTCGACGCGGATGTGCGCCCACTTGCGGTCGGTCAGCCACGGCACGTAGTCGGAGGGGCCCACGTGCACGTCGTGCGCGGGCAGCTCGTCTTCCATGATCGACGTGACCGCGTTGGTCTTGGAGATCTTCTTCGACTCCAGCCGCTCGCGCTCGAGCATGTTGTAGAAGTCCATGTTGCCGCCGACGTTCAGCTGCGAGGTGTGCGCGATCTTCACGCCCCGCTCGCCGAACAGCCGCGCCAGCGCGCGGTGCACGATCGTGGCGCCCACCTGCGACTTGATGTCGTCACCCACGATCGGCAGCCCCGCCTGCTTGAAGCGCCGGTCCCAGTAGTCCTCGCGGGCGATGAACACGGGGATGCAGTTGACGAACGCGCACCCCGCCTCCAGCACCTGCTCGACATACCACTTGGTCGCGTCCTCGCGGCCGACGGGCAGGTAGGAGACCACCACGTCGGTGTGCGTCTCCTTGAGGATGCTCACGATGTCGGCGGTCTCGCCCGGCGCCTTTTTGATCTTCTGCTTGAGGTACTTGCCGAGGCCGTCGTGGGTCATGCCGCGGTACACCGGCACGCCAAGCTTCTTTGGCACCTTGGCGAACTTCATCGTGTTGTTCTGCCCGGCCCAGATTGCTTGCCCGAGATCCTTGCCGACCTTTGTGGCGTCGATGTCGAACGCCGCGGTGAACTCGATATCGCTGATGTGGTAGCCGCCAAGGTCGACGTGCATCAGTCCGGGTACGAGCTGGTTCGGGTCGGCGTCTTTGTAGTAATGCACGCCCTGGACGAATGCTGAGGCGCAGTTGCCGACACCGATGATCGCCACGCGCACCTTGTCCTGCTGGTAGCGCGCCTTGCCGTTTGTGGAGGCAGCACCGTTGCTCTGTTGAATGCTCATCTAGTCGCTCAGTCCTTTGTGGAAGTTCGGGGAGACTACCCCGCCGCTGCTCTTAGGTGACAGACAACGCACGCTTGACGTGCCACACGCGTTGGGCGACGGTTACCACGCTCAGTGCCGCCAACACGTAGACGGCCGGGCCCAGCAGGCTGAAGTGCCCAAGCGAGGCGCCCTTAGCGAAGATCAATCCGATCGAGAGGATCACGACTCGCACTGGGCGCGTGGCGATCCCGACCTTGCACTCCACTCCAAGTGCCTCCGCCCGGGCACGCGTGTAGGAAACCATCAGCGAGGCCAGTACCGCCACGACCACCGCGGCGGCGGCCCCAGAGCGACCTTCGCGCGCGAAGTCA
>DATMMB010000160.1:0-2451 GCA_035569895.1 Solirubrobacteraceae bacterium
GCTACATGCAGATGGTGCAGGCGCTCGAGCGCGGCGACCGCTCCCAGGCGATGGTGGTGCTCGGGCAGCTGGAACGCGAGCATGCCAAGTCCCCGTACACCGATCAGGCGCGCCTGCTGGCCGCGCGGCTGTACGTCGAGGGCAATGAAGCCGACAAGGCGGCCGCGGAACTGGCGGCGGTCGTCGAACACTCGCAGGATCGGGAGCTGGGCATGGTGGCGCGCGAACGTCTGGCGCGCGTGCAGATCGCCCAGGGCAAGCCGGAGGCGGCGCTCGCCACGCTGGCCGTCACCAACGTGGGCGCCTTCGCCGGGCGCTTCCAGGAGGTGCGCGGCGATGCCTACTACGCCAAGGGCGACAAGGCCGCAGCACTGCGCGAGTATCGCAGCGCCAAGGCTGGCAGCGGCGGCGGCACCACGCCGCTCCTGGATCTGAAGATCGCCGATCTGACGCCCGAGGCCTCGCCCAACCCCACGAGCACGCCCGCGGCGGCGACCCAGTGAGTCGCCTGCGCCACGGGCACCGCTTCGCCTGGCTCGCGCTGGCGCTGCTGGTGGTTGCCTGTTCCAAGGACAAATCGATCGATCAGCCGGCGAAGCTCACCACCTTCCAGCCGACGCTGCGCGTGCAGCACCTGTGGAGCGCGACGGTGGACAACAAGAAGGCGGTGCCGCTGCGCCTCGGACTCGGACTCGCCGTCGACAACAACCGCGTCTACGCCGCAGGCCACACGGGCGACGTGGAGGCTTTCGATCTCAAAAATGGCCGCCGCGCCTGGCGGGTGAACCTGAAGGCGCCGCTCGCCGGCGGCACCGCCGCCGCGGGCGACCTGGTGCTGATCGGTGCGAGCGACGGGCGGCTCTTCGCCCTGAACGCCGCCGATGGCAAGACCCGTTGGCAGGTACGGCTGAACGGCGAAGTGTTGGCGGCCCCGGCCATCTCCGCGAAGCTGGTCGCGGTGCGCACCGGCGACGGCAAGCTCCATGGCCTGAGCCCTGCGGACGGGCACGAGCTGTGGTCGCAGGAGCAGCAGGTGCCGCGTCTGTCGCTGCGCGGCACCGCCCGCCCGCTCTTCGTCGGCGACGTGGTGCTGTGCGGGTTCGACAACGGCAAGGTGCTCGCGGTGAACGGCAACGACGGCGCCACGCAGTGGGAGGCTACCGTGACCCCGCCGCACGGCCGCACCGAGCTCGAGCGGCTCTCGGATATCGATTCGACCGTGTGGGTGCAGGGCCAGAACGTGTACGCGGTGGGCTTCCAGGGACGCGTGGCGATGCTCGCGCTCGACACCGGCCAGATCTGGTGGTCGCACGAGCTGTCGAGCTACCGCGGCATGACGCTCGATGCGGACAATCTGTACGTTTCCACCGCCGAGGGTGAAGTCGTCGCCCTCAACGCCCGCACCGGCGCGGAAGTATGGCGCCAGAGCGCACTGCTGCATCGCGGCCTGACGGCGCCGGCGAACATGGACGACAACGCCATCGTGCTCGGCGATTTCCAGGGCTACGTGCACTGGCTCGACAAGGCGAGCGGGACGATCATCGGGCGCACCTCCGGCAGCAAGACGCGGGTGAGCAGCACACCGGTGGTCGTCGGGGACCTGGTGCTGGAGATCAACGATCGCGGCCAGATCCGCGTGTATCGCGTCAGCCCGCTGGCGAGCAAGGGCAAGAAGCCGGCGGCCGCAGCGCCGGCGCCCCAGTAGCGGCCGGCAGCGCCACCGCTGCCACCGTCAGCCATGCTGCCCGTCATCGCGCTCGTCGGCCGTCCCAACGTGGGCAAATCGACGCTGTTTAACGTGCTCACCGGCACGCGCGACGCCATCGTGGCCGACGTGCCCGGACTCACGCGCGACCGCCAGTACGGTTTCGGACGCTTAGGTCCGGTGCCGTGTGTCGTCATCGACACCGGCGGTCTGGTGGAAAACCCGGTCGGGCTGGCCGCGCAGATGCGGGCGCAGACCGAGCGCGCCGTCGCCGAGGCCGACCGCCTGATCTTCCTCGCCGATGCGCGTGCGGGACTCAACCCCCAGGACCATTTCGTCGCCGGGGAGCTGCGCCGCTCGGGCAAACCGGTGACGCTGGCGCTCAACAAAGGCGAGGGGCTCGATGCGGACGTCGTGGCCGCGGATTTCCACGGGCTGGGATTTGGCGAGCCGCTGGTGATCGCGGCGAGCCACGGGCAGGGGTGCGAGGAGCTCATGGAGCACGTGCTCGCCGGCTTCCCGCCCGCAGCGGCCGAAGGGCCCGAGGATGGCGCCATCCGCATCGCCATCATCGGTCGTCCCAATGTCGGCAAGTCGACGCTGCTCAACCGGTTGCTGGGCGAGGAGCGCGTCATCGCCAGCGAGCAGCCGGGCACCACCCGCGACAGCATCCTGGTGCCCTTCGAGCGCGATGGCCGCGCCTTCGTGCTCATCGACACCGCCGGCGTGCGCCGTCGCGCCAAGGT
>DATMMB010000161.1:0-2277 GCA_035569895.1 Solirubrobacteraceae bacterium
GCGAGCAGATCCCGATGTACGTCGCCGACTACGTGCTGATGGAGTACGGCACCGGCGCGATCATGGCGGTGCCGGCGCACGACGAACGCGACTACGCCTTCGCGCGCGCCCAGGGGCTGCCGATTCGGCGGGTGATCGCAGGGGCTTCGGAGCCTCCGCCGGCCAACTTCTCACTGACGGAGCCGAGCCCCGGCTCGGAGCCGAGCCCCGGGCCGGGTCCCGATTCGAGTCCTCAGCCCGGCGCCGACCCTGCCTCGATAACAGTGGCGTGGGAACGATCCGATCGCAGTCTCCCCTACACCGGCGACGGCCCGCTGGTCAACTCCCACCCCGACTTCGACGGCCTGCCCAACCGCGAGGCGCTGGCGGGGATCGTGCGCTGGCTGGACCGCGAGGGCAAGGGCCACGCCTCGGTCAACTACCGCCTGCGCGACTGGCTCGTCTCCCGCCAGCGCTACTGGGGCTGCCCGATCCCGGTGGTGTATTGCGAGCAGTGCGGGATGGTGCCGGTGCCAGAGGAGCAACTCCCGGTGGAGCTGCCCGAGATCGAGGACTACGCCCCACGCGGGCGCTCGCCGCTGGCGGCGGCCGAGGAGTGGGTGCTCACCCGCTGCCCTAGTTGCGACGGCGAGGCCCGCCGCGAGACCGACACAATGGACACCTTCGTCGACTCTTCGTGGTATTTCCTGCGCTACTGCGACACCGCCAACGACGAGGCTGCGTGGGACCCGGCGGTGCTGCGCAGGTGGATGCCGGTGGACCAGTACATCGGTGGCGTGGAGCACGCGATCCTGCACCTGATGTACGCGCGGTTCTTCACGAAGGCGCTCGCCGACCTCGGCCACCTCGACTTCCAGGAGCCCTTCCAGGCGCTCTTCACCCAGGGGATGGTCACCAAGGATGGCGCGAAGATGAGCAAGTCGCGCGGCAATGTGGTGTCGCCGGCGTCGATCGTGGAGGGCTACGGCGCCGATACGGCCCGCTGCTACATCCTCTTCATCGCGCCCCCCGACCAGGACGCCGACTGGTCGGACGACGGGGTGGAGGGTGTGCACCGTTTCCTCAGCCGGCTGTGGCGGTTGGCGGACGAAGTCGCGGCGAAGGGAGGGTCCCCCTCGCGCATGCGCGAGGGGGCCGACGGGCGCATGCGCCCGTCGGATGACCCGCCGCATGCGGCGGGTCAGGAGGGGCCGCATGCGGCCCCTCCCGGGTCGGTACATGTACCGACCCGCCAGTCGGCGCATGCGCCGACTGGAACAGCAA
Organism: Solirubrobacteraceae bacterium; assembly: GCA_035569895.1. Classification (GTDB taxonomy): domain Bacteria; phylum Actinomycetota; class Thermoleophilia; order Solirubrobacterales; family Solirubrobacteraceae; genus Palsa-744. The sequence continues at coordinate 1,264 of DATMMB010000161.1, forward strand.
CTGGTGAAGACGACCTGGAGCTGCTGCGAAAGGTGCACTGGGCGATCGACAAGGTGTCCACCGACCTGCGCCGGTTCGCCTTCAACACCGCGATCGCAGCGGTGATGGAGCTGCTCAACGAATGCTCGCGGCTGCGCACGCGGGCGTCGCAGACGGCGCTGCGCTTCGCACTGGCGAGCGCTGCGTCGCTGCTGTTCCCATTCGCGCCGCACATCAGCGCCGAGGTGTATGACCGCCTTACGGGCGAGCGTGTGTGGGAGCAGCCCTGGCCGCGGGCCGACCCGGCGCTGCTGGAGCGCGAGGAGTACGAGCTGGTGTGTCAGGTCAACGGCAAGCTGCGCGACCGCGTGCAGGCGCCCGCCGACGCCAGCCCCGAGCAGCTGAAGGAGCTATGCCGCGCGGCGCCCAACGTGCGGGCGCACCTCGACGGCAAAGAGATCGTCAAGGAGATCGTGGTTCCCGGCAAGCTCGTGAATTTGGTGGTGCGCTGATGCCAGAGCTGAAGCCCGCCTATCTGATCCACGGCGACGACCACGGCGCGATCGCCGAGCGCCGCGCGGGGCTGCAGGCGCTGGCATTGAAGCAGGGGGACGCGGGCAGCGTCGAAGCGCTCGCCGGCGATGCCGCCACCCCCGCCGGCGTGGCACAGGCGTTGGCGGCGATGACGTTCGCGATCGGGCAGCGGGTGATCGTCGTCGACGGCGTGGAGCGCTGGAAGCAGGTGGAGGTTGAGCAGCACCTGGTGGCGGCGCTGAAGGAGATGCCGCCCGACACGACCATCGCGCTGTTCGCGCGCGAGGAGGGGCGCACGAAGGCGCCCGCCGCGGTGCACGCGGCCGTCAAGGCGGCGAAGGGCCAGATCATCGAGCAGGGCACCGTCAAGCCGTGGGAGCTGCCCAAGTGGGCGCGCGAGCAGGCCACCCGCCTCGGCCTCGCGCTCGACCAGGCGGCGGCGAAAGCGCTTGTCGCCCAGGTGGGCGAGCGCCAGCAGCGGATCTTGCGCGAGCTGGAGAA
>DATMMB010000162.1:0-2192 GCA_035569895.1 Solirubrobacteraceae bacterium
TCGACTGCAAGGTGTTCCTGCGCGGGAACCTGCTCACCTTCGACGGCGAGGAGAACGAGACGAGGGTGGGCGAGCGGGTGGTGCACGAGCTGGCCGACCTGATCGCACGTGGACACCAGATCGGCCCCGGGACCATCACGGCCGTGACCGGAGCGCTCGACGCGCACGAATCACCGGCGCGAGTGCTCGAGGACGTCGTCTGGCGCCACCGCGGGCTGCGCGTCGCCCCCAAGACCGTCAACCAGAAGCGCTACGTGGACTGCATCCGCGAGCGCACGATCACCTTCGGGGTCGGGCCGGCGGGCACGGGCAAGACCTTCCTGGCGGTGGCGATGGCGGCGGCGGCGCTGTCGCGCAACGAGGTCAACCGCATCATCCTCACCCGCCCCGCGGTGGAGGCGGGCGAGCGTCTCGGCTTCCTGCCGGGCGACATGATGGCGAAGGTCGACCCCTACCTGCGGCCGCTGTTCGACGCGCTGCACGACATGCTCGACCCCGAAAAGGTCTCCCAGCACCTCGAGCGCGGCGCGATCGAGATCGCGCCGCTGGCGTTCATGCGCGGCAGAACCCTCAACGACTCGTTCGTGATTCTCGACGAGGCGCAGAACACCACGCCGGAGCAGATGAAGATGTTCCTCACGCGACTGGGCTTCGGCTCGCGGATGGTGGTTACGGGCGACATCACGCAGATGGACCTCCCCCCCGAGCAGCAGTCGGGGCTGATCGCCGTGGGGGAGGTGCTGGATACCGTCGAGGGGATCGAGTTCGTGCGCTTCGACGGGGAGGACGTGGTGCGCCACAAGCTCGTGCAGCGAATCGTGGAGGCCTACGACGAGCACGCCCAGCGGGCGCCCGAGCGCGCGAGCGCGAAATCGCGCGCGGCGCAGGGCGAGCCCGACGGCGGGGCGCCCGGACGGCGCGCGGCACACGGGCAGAGTCGCCGGTGATCGAGATCGAGGTGCTCGGCGCACCGCCGCCGCCGGCCGGCGCGCTCGGCGAGGGCAGGCTGCGGCGCCTGTGCGTGCTGGCGGCGGCGTCGGCGGGCGTCGAGGACGGCCACCTGGCGATCGAGTTCGTCGCGCGGGAGCGGATCGCGCGGCTGAACGCCGAGCACCGCGGCAGGAGCGCGCCCACCGACGTGCTGTCGTTCCCAATCGACGGCGCCACGCCTCTGCGCGGGGCGGTGCGCGAGCTGGGCGACGTGGTGATCTGCCCGGAGCACACCGCCGACCTGCGCGAGGCGGTGCTCCACGGCGTGCTGCACCTGGTGGGGATGGACCACGAGTGCGACGAGGGTGAGATGCTGGCACTGCAGGCCGAGCTGCTGCGCTGGGAGAGCCTGCCGGCGAGCGCCGGCGCCGCCGAATCCGAGTCCGCCGCTTGCGAGCGCGGTGTCGGCGGACCCGGGATGAGATCCCTCCCCCCCGATGCGGCCGCGCGATGACTGCTCGTCGCGAGCGAACGGCTCGGCCGGGGAGGCGCTAGTGGCACCTCCCGCACCACGCGTGACGCGCGCGGGTTTCGTGGCGCTGGCGGGGCGCCCGAACGTGGGCAAGTCGACGCTCGTCAACGCGGTGGTGGGGCAGCGTGTGGCGATCGTCTCCGACCACCCGCAGACGACCCGCCGCGCGATCCGCGGCGTGCTGAGCGAGAGGGAGCATCAGCTAGTGCTGGTGGACCTGCCGGGCGTGCAGCGACCCCGGGATCGCCTCACCATGCGGATGGCGGGGCGCGTGCGCGAGGAGCTGCAGGGCGCGGACGTGGCGCTGTTGCTGCTGAACGGCGAGCAGGGGGTGGGCCCCGGCGATCGTTTCATCGCCCGGGCGCTCGCGCTCGCAAAGCCGCCGATCGCGATCGCGCTCAACAAGATCGACCGGCTCGGCCGCGCGGGCACCCTGGAGGCGCTGCAGGCGGCGGCGGGGCTGGGGCTGGACGCCGAGGTGTTCGCGATCTCAGCGCGCACGGGCGAGGGCGTGCCGCCGCTCGTGGACCATTTGCGGAGCCTGCTGCCGCCGGGGTCGTTCCCGTTCCCGGCGGACACGCGCTCCGATCAGCCGCGGGAGCTGTTGGCGGCGGAGCTGATCCGGGAGGCGGCGATCAGGCGTACCTTCGAGGAGCTGCCGCACGCGTTGGAGGTCGAGGTGGAGGAGATCGAGCGCCCGCGGGAAGAGCTCGTGCGGATGAGGGCGCGG
>DATMMB010000163.1:0-11690 GCA_035569895.1 Solirubrobacteraceae bacterium
CACTTCAACCCCTCGGTGACGCTGAGCTTCTTTCTCACTCGCCACCTGCCCGCCCGCGACGCGCTGGCCTATGTCGCAGGGCAACTCGCGGGCGCGACGCTTGCGGCGCTGCTGCTGTGGGCGATCTGGCCTGGGCAGCCCGCCGACCTCGGCGCGACGGTGCCGAGCATCGCGGCGGGACGCGCGGTGATCGTGGAGGCCGTGATGACTGCGCTACTCATGCTCGTGATCCTCAGCGTCGCCACCGACACCCGTGCAGTTGGTGCCCCCGCTGCGCTTGCGATCGGCGCGACGATCACGCTCGATGCACTGTTCGGCGGGCCGCTCACCGGAGCGTCGATGAACCCCGCCCGCTCATTCGCTCCGGCGCTCGTCTCCGGCCAGTGGCGCGACTTCTGGGTCTACCTGGTCGGACCATTCGTGGGCGCCCCGCTTGGAGCGTTCGCATATCAGCTTGTACGCGGCGAGCATCCCGGCATGGCCGCCACGACTGCCGAGGAGGTCTGAGCATGGCGACCGTGCTGTTCGTCTGTCTGCACAACGCCGGGCGCTCGCAGATGAGCGCCGCGCTACTGGAACACAAAGCCGCCGGCCGGCACGTAGCGCTTTCCGCCGGCACGACGCCCGCCGAGCACGTCCACCCCGAGGTCGTGGAGGTCATGCACGAGCTAGGCATCGACCTGTCCGACCGCCACCCGCAACTGCTCACCCGCGAGCTTGCCGAGCAGGCCGACCTCGTGATCACGATGGGCTGCGGTGACCAATGCCCCTACGTACCCGGCAAGCGCTACCTCGACTGGAACCTTCCCGACCCCAAGGACCGCCCACTCGCAGAGGTCCGCGCCACCCGCGACGAGATAGCCCGCAGAGTCCGCCCGCTCATTGACGAACTGGACTCAAGTGTACTGTGGGATGCGTCCAAGCTCGATTCGCATAAGCGCAGGACGCCAATCCATCCGACTCCGAGGAAGTCCTCTCTATAGTACCGATCGCACTACTCGCGCTGCGGTTCGGTCTGCGCGGAGGCCTGTCAGGTGCACTTGTCGCCCTTGCGCTGATCGGGGTATGGGACTGGCACAGCCAGGGCTTGGGCCTTACGGTCGGGGGCTATCTGAGCTGGGGCGTTGCCTTCCTGTTGCTCGGTGTACTGCTGGGCACGTTCGTCGATCACCGTTTCTCCTATGTCAAGCGAAGCTCGGAAATTGCGAGGAAGCTCGTCACTGAGTCGCAATGCTGAATCCGATGCGTTAGTAGGAGTCTGCGAATGGCGTGTGTTGCTGCGTCTTTCTCGCGAACGGCGTAGGCTGCCAACCTCCGGCGTTGAGCTGCTCGATTCCTCCGCTTTGGTCCAATCCAGGAGCGTGAGCCGCGCGTGCCGAGGGCCTTGCTTTCCGGCGATCTCGCAGCTCACGCGGACACGGGTGATCAAGACGGTGGACGCCAACCTCTGGCCAGGGTCGTTTGACCCACCTCGATGATGTATCCGTCGGGATCGCGGACGTAGCAGCGGATCTCGGTCTCGTGCTGCTTGGGCGGCGTCAAGAATTGGGCGCCCCGAGCGCTCCACTCGTCGTAGACGGCTTGGATGTCCGCAACCCGGATATTGAGGAAGCTGCTCACCCGATCTGGATCGGGTTGCGTCTCGAGCGTGACGGTCGGCTTGTCGTCGGTCGGAGCGCCCCCGACGTTGATGATGATCCAGCTGTTGGCCAGCGCGACGTACGTCACCTCGTCACCCGCCTCGCCGGAGATGACCGTCCTGCCGCCCAGTACGTCGGTGTAGAAGCGCCGGGAACGCTCGACATCGTCTGAGACGATGAAGTGAGCCAAGACCATCTCCTCGTCGATGTTGCTCATAATGACCTCCGTTGTTGGAATGGACTCCATAGTCGCGCCTTACACATCGCGCCTGTGTGCCTTGGTCCGATGCCTGGTTGCCGCGCACGCTTCGCTCCGCTTCCGTCACTACCTCCGTTCTGAGGAGCACGATGGGGTGTCGCTTGGAGACGATAGCCCCACGGTCAGTGTCCGGCGCTCTGGCCGCCGTCGATGTGCAAGACCTCTCCGGTCACGAAGGGTGCCGACTCGAGATAGAGGACTCCACCGACCACATCCTCGATCTCGCCCACCCTACCGACGGGGTGCAACGCGCCCATCCCGGCGTAGGAGCTCGCGTCGTGAATCGGCGTTTTGATCACGCCCAGAGAGACGGCATTTTACCCGTAGACCACGAGAGGCATACTCGATCGCAAGCGATTTGGTGACCGCGACCAGGCCCCCTTGGTCAGGACGGACAATGCGGCTGGTATGCCGCTGTCGGCCTGCTCAACGAGCGTCGTCGAGACATTGACCACGTGCCCACGGCCTTTGTCGAGCATGTGTTTGATCGTTCGCGTCGTGATATGCAAGAAACCGACGAGGTTGACGGCGATCAGGGCGTTGAGGTCCTCGAGCGTGTACTCCGTGAAGGGCTTGCCGATGTAGATCCCAGCGTTGTTGATCAGGGTGTCGATCCGGCCGAAGCGCTCGATCGCCGCGTCCACGATGCGCTGCGCGGTGTCGGGGTCCGCGATGTCACCCTCGACAGCAACGATGCCGGTCCTTGTCACGGTCCTTGTCAGATTCGGGGCTCATGGGCATTGCGGGGACTGCTGCACGCGCATCCCGGCGAGCGTCAGGGCGACAGGATGGCACGAGTCGCTCGGGCCCGCCAAGGCGCCCGGGCACCCGACGGCGGATGCCCGGGCGTTGGCCACCGTCCTCAGTAGGGCATCGCCCATCCAAGGTAGTCACGGAAGCAAGGCATGACATGCACCTGGATCGGGGCGTCCTGGCCGGTAAAGCCGTACGTGGAGATCTCCCGGCCGCCGCCCAAGCTGATGCCCACGTGTCCGAGGGAGTTGTGCTCGGGGTTCCAGTACACGATCGCTCCGCGGGGCGGCACACCCTGGTGGATGAGACCCGCCCGCCTGCGGCTCAGGTAGTCGGCGTAGGCGGAGCGGAAGAGACCGCGGCCGCCGTAGGCCACGAGCGCCACGAACGACTCGCAATATCCGCTCCAGTACGGTCCGATCCGGTAGCTGCCGGCAAACTGTGTCGGAATCTCGCGCTGCCCGTTGAACTGTTCAGCCGCAGCGGCCACCACCAGCGCGGCGCTCGGCGCCGACGGCGTGGGTGACGAGTTCGGCGGGGTCGGCGTCGGTGACGAGTTCGGCGAGGCCGGTGTGGGCGCCAGCTCCACGACAGGCGCCGGAGTGGGTCCCGGCGAAGACACCGGTCCGGGCTGCGGCGTGGGCGTCGGCGGTGGCGTCGACGCCGAGCATTCCGGCAGTCCGGGGCTTGGGTTGTCGAAGACGGGGGTGGTCGTGTAGTAGTCGGCGAGATAGCCGTCGACAGGGCCTTCGATCTCGTCCCACATCGTGGAGCCCATCACGTCGTCCCCCCGCGTCTGGCAGATGATGTTGATCGCCGTGCCGTCGCGCAGATTGCTCACCAAGCCCGCTCCGAGGCTCGGTGCGGTGCGCACGTTGAGCCCATGACCTTCGGTGCCGATCACAGCGTAGACGGCTGCCTGTGCGGACGCCGCGAACATGCCCGCGCAGACCGCAACGGTCGTGCTGCGCCCGCCGCGATGCGCCTCACTCGCCGGTTGTTGTGCTTCGTGTTGCCTCGCATTTCGATTCCTCCTGGTCAGTGCACCATCGGTGCGTTTGCTGTGATCCCAGCCTCGCGCGAGACAACAGGACCCGCCAGGCACCCTGGAGGCACCGATCCATTACCCCAAGCGGCCACGACAGGTCGAGCGTGGCGCGCGTCGACCGTTCTCGCGCTCCCGCTCCCGCGGCCGCTTGACGCACGCACGGTCATAGCTGAACGACGGCCTGGAGCACCAGCTCGGTCGCGGGCACGCCGCCGGCAGAACACGGGCACCGTCGAGGCGATCACGGTCTTGGGAGTGCACGTCGGGGACGGTCCTTCGGGGACGATCCTGCCGCCCGCGCGCTTCGCTAAAGTGCCCCCAGTGAGTGCTCAGCAGCGATATCGCCTGCGCAACCCGGCCAGCGGGCGAGAGATCATCCTCGAGGCGCAGCCGCAGGAGATCTACCTGGACAGGGAGACGGGGGAGCCGCTGGAGGTAGTCGGCAAGCTGCTGCCGCTCGCGCCCTCCACCTCGAAGCTGCCGTGGGCGGTCGAGAACCTGCGCTTCTGTCCGTGGTGCGAGCAGCTTGCACAGAAGGATCTCAACGACTGCCCCACCTGCGGGCGCCGGATGGGGCCGCTCGGCCAGTGAGCGGTCGGGAGCGTCGCGAGCAACAGCCGACGCTCGCGGGCCGGCGCCGCGGAGGACGCGGTGCCACCGCGCGGGCGCGCACATCCGCGCTCGTCGGCGCGGCCGTGCTCCTGTCGGGCCTGACGCTCGGAGCCTGCGGCGGCGGTGGTGGCAGCGCCGACGTGACGCCTCGCAGCACCCCCGAAATCACCCCCCCCACCAACACACAGGCCGAAAGCGAAGCGACTTCCACCACCTCCACCTCGACTACCGCAACTACCTCCACGGCCAAGACCGGAAGCGGGTCGAGCTCGCCGGAAAGCTCGTCCGGGTCATCATCGGAAGAAAGCTCCGCGAGCGCCGGCGAACCGTCGGGGGGCGCAGGCGGGGCAAGCTCCAGCTCAGGGGGCAGCGCGGCGGAAAAATCGAGTTCCGCGGAACCGAGCGCGGGCGCGGGTGGCGGCACCGGCGAAAGCGCCGCCAAGGGCGGCTCCGAAGCGGGCAGCGGAGGCTCCTCCTCGGGCAGCCCCACCGGCGGGGCGAAGGCCCCCTGAGCCACGGTGGCCCCCTGAGCCACGAAGGCCACCGCGCCACGAAGGCCCCCGAGCCACGACGCCCCCGAGTCGGCGCCGAGTCGGGAGGCCCCCTGCGTCAGCGAGTCACGGCGTCGAGATCAGCGTCGCGCTGTAGGTGAGACGGGCCTGCCGGTAGAGGCAGTAGTACTGCACGCTCGTACCCATCTGCTGCATCGACTGGGCGCTCGTGCTCGAGCACTGGCTGCGCAGGCGACTGGCGCGCCATGAGGTTTCGTTGCTGAAACCCAGCGCCAGCGCCGGCGCCCACGTGGGAACCGCAAGCGCGATCACGTCGCCCTTCTTCACCTGGAGCGTGGTCGCCAGTGGGAACTGGGCGGTCTTGCCGAAGTACTTCTGCAACTGCACCATCGGGCTCTGCGCCACCAGCCTGTAGGCGAGGTTGGGCTTCGGCACCGGCCGCAGCACCGCCAGCGCCGCCGAAGCGGCGCCGCCCTCGTTGCTGTTGAAATACTTGATCTGCGTCGCGTTGGGCTTGCCGAGCGAGATCGTCCACGCCACCACCGTGCCTTCGCGCGGCGCCGTCACGAGGTTGCGGGTCTTGCCCACCTTCACCTGAAAGCCAGTGGTGCGAGTGACCGCCAGGCACGAGGTCGGGCAGCTGGCCGCCGTTGGAGGCGTCGTTTCGGGGATCACCCCCACTTCCGAGAGCGTCGCCGGCGCGGCGGCGGGCAGCGCCAGCAGGGCGAGGACCGCCAGCAGCGCGATCGCCGACGCGCGTGGCAGATCGAGCAGCGCGCGCGACGCCGCCCGCCGGCGCGAGAGCCGGGCGCCGTTCTGTAGGTGAGAGCGTCGCATGTTGGGCATAGAACACCCCAAAGGCGGGTATGTAGCGGTTCGCTACACGCGCCCGAGTTCCTGCGCAGCGGATGCGACCTCTTGCGCGTCGCCGGCGGCGGGCGTCCACGGCAGGCGCAGGGGGTCGTCGGCGTAGCGGGGGATCACGTGCAGGTGGAAGTGAAACACCGTCTGCCACGCCGCCGCGCCGCAGGAGTTGAGGATGTTGATTCCCTCCGCCCCCAGCCGCTCGCGCATCCTCGCCGCGAGGCGCTGCGCCGCCGCCGAGGTCGCGCACAGGTCCTCGGGGTCCACGCTCAGCAGGTCGCGCACGTGGCGGCGCGGCACCACCAGCGCGTGGCCGCGGGTGGCCGGGTTGATGTCCATGAAGGCCACCGTCAGCTCGTCCTCGTCGACGATCGTAGCCGGCAGCTCACGGGCGACGATCTTGCAGAAGATGCAGTCGGGGTCGGTCATTGCGGCATCCTATCGGCGTGGGCGCGAGCGTACGCCAGCGCCTGCTCGCGCGTCGCGATCTCCCCCGCGTACTGCGCGGCCGCCAGCTCCTCCAGCAGCTCGCCCACGCGCGGACCGGTGGCGATGCCAAGCGCGCGCGCGAGCTCGTCGCCGCGCAGCAGTGGCTGCGGAAGACCGCCCGCCCGCCACTCAAGCGCGTCGGCGAGCATCGTCCGGGCGAGCGCCAGATGCGCGTCGATCGCCTCCCGCGCCCGGTCGCCACGGGTGGCGAGGCGGTCGGCGATCGACAGCAGCGTGACATCCACCTCCACTGGCTCGCAGCTGCGCAGGTAGGCGAACACAGCGCGGCGCGCCAGCGGCTGGGGCTCGTGCACGAGGAAGCCCAACCGCAGGTGGTGGCGCACGAGTGCCGCGACGTGCGCCCGCAGGCGGCCGCTCGCGCGCTGCCGGCCGAACACATCCTCGGCGAGCTGCGCGCCGCGCACGTCGTGGCCCATGAACGTGACGCGCCCATCCGTGGAGCGCACCTCGCGAGTGAGCGGCTTGGCGGCGTCGTGCAACAGCGCCCCCCAGCGCAGCGCGTCGCCGCGCGTGAGGCCGTCGGCGAGCGGCTCGGCGAGCAACGCCGCCAACGCGTCGTCCCGTTGCTCGGGCGCGATCACACCCCGCTCCCCCCCCCTCGCCGCGCTGCGCTCCCCGGCACGCCCCCGGTCGTCGAGTGCCGTGGCGGGGTTCTCCTGCAAGGCGATCACGTGCTCCAGAACCTCCACGGTGTGCCCGTACACGTCGCGGTGGTGGTAGCGGCTCTGCTCGACGCCCCTCAACGCCTCCAGCTCCGGCAGCACGACCGCCGTCGCTCCCACCTCCCCCATCATCTCCAGGCCGCGCACCGCGCGCGGCGCGCCGAGGATGCGCACGAGCTCCATGAAGACACGCTCGGGAGCGACCGCGCGTAGCTCCCCGACATGCGCGCGCGCGCGGGTGAGCGTGCCGTGGTCGGGGAGCAACTCCAGCTCCACCGCCAGCCGCACCAGCCGCAGCACGCGCAGCGGATCGTCGGCAAAAGCGCGCGGCCCCACCTCGCGCAGGCGCCGCCTGTCCAGATCCTCCAAGCCCCCGAACGGGTCGACCGCTTCGCCCGGCGACTCCCCAGGCTCCCCCAGCGGGTGGGCGATCGCGTTGATCGTGAAGTCGCGCAGCGCGAGGTCCTCCTCCAGCGAGCCGCCGCGCAGGCGCTCGAAGTCGACCTGCCAGGCACCGTCGCGTGCGACCACGCGCCAGCCGCCGTACTCCTCGGAGAGCGGGAACGAGGCGGCCCGCGCGGCGCGGGCGAGCGCGTCCGCCGCCTCGCGCGGCTCGCCGTCGAGAACCACATCGAGGTCGGCGGCGTCCGGCGGGAGCGCCCCACCGTCACGCAGCAGCCGATCGCGCACCGCGCCACCCACCAGCCACGCGCGCCGGCCAGCCAGCGCAGCGCGTGTCAGCTCGAGCGGGTCATTCCCCGTCGGCAAGGAAGATCACCCCGTGCTCGTCGTAATGCAGCCGGGGGACGCGCGCGGTGAGCCCACAGGTGATCTCGTAATTGATCGTGTCCAGGCGCCGCGCCAGCTCCTCGGCAGTGATGCGTGCATCGCCCTGGGCGCCGATCAAGATCGCAGGCTGGTCCAGCAGCTTCCTCGCCTCCGGGTCGGGGCCGAGGTCGACGGCGACGCTGTCCATGCTCACCGTGCCGACGAGCGGGTGGCGACACCCGCCGATCAGCACCTCGGCGTTGCCCGAAAGGCCGCGCCGCCAGCCGTCGCCGTAGCCGATCGGCAGCAAACCGACATACGTGTCGCGCGTGGCGATGAAGCGCCGTCCGTAACCTACGCTCTCTCCGGCGCGGCAGCGCTTGACGACGGCGAGGTAGGAGCTGAGCTCGAGCGCCGGCTCGAGGCCCCGCGCCAGCGGGTCCTCGCCGAAGGGGTCCATCCCGTACACGGCGATGCCGCAACGCACCATGTCGAAGTGCGCGGCGCGCTCGCGCAGCACGGCGGCGCTGTTGGCGGCGTGCACGATCACGTCGGGGTGTTCGCGCTCGACTGCCTGTGCCCACTCGCTGAAGCGCCGCAGCTGCTCGCCGAAGAAGGCGTCGCCGCGCTCGTCGGCGGTCGCAAAGTGGGTCATTATGCCCACCAGCTCGACGTTGGGATCGGCCGCGGCGGCCGCCACCAGCGCCGAGGCGCGCTCGGGGTCGCGCACGCCGAAGCGCCCCATACCGGTGTCGAGCTTGATGTGCACGCGCGCGGGTCGGCCGATGTCCTCGGCGACCGCGGCGGCCTGCGCGATCAATTGCTCGCGCCACACCACGAAGTCGAGCCCCGTCGCCACCACCTCCTCCAGCTCGCGCAGCTGCAGCGGGCCAAGCACCAACACTGGCGTGGGAACCTCGTCGATCAGCAGCTCGCGCGCCTCCAGCAGACTTGCGACCGCCAGCCAGGTGGCGCCCCCAGCGAGTGCCCCGCGCGCGCTGGCGAGCATCCCATGGCCATACCCATCCGCCTTTACCACCGCGCACAGCTGCACCCCATCGCTCAGCTCGCCACGCAGCCGCTCGCAGTTGCGCGCGATCGCGTCGAGGTTGACGCGGGCGATCGCGCGATCGAGGCTCATGGGCGCCTCCGCGCGTTGCCCGGCCGAGCCCCACTCACAGCGCGCCCGCCGCTCACGGGCTCCCTCTCGCCGCGCGCGAGGGCAAGCGTGGCGATCACGTCGGAGGCGATCACCGCGTCGGCGCTGCCGACCGTGCGCGCCGCGACCCGCCCGGCGGCGGCGTGCAGCTGGACGCCCGCCGCGGCGGCGGCAAACGCGGGGAGGCCCTGGGCGAGCAGCGCCGCGATCACGCCACTGAGCACGTCGCCGGTGCCCGCCGTCGCGAGTGCGGGGCTGGCGCCCGCGCTGAGCGCCACGATCCCCACACCCGTCGTAGAGGGCCCGCCGGGGGCGGAAGTTTTCTCCGTGGCGGCAAGGTTAGGGAGGATCTCGGTGCGCGCCGGCGCGGCGACAACCGTGTCGTCGCCCTTCAGCACAACCACCGCCTGCGCGAGCTCGGCGGCGGCGCGCGCGTGGCGCAGGCGCTCGCGCTCGACCTCCTCGCTCGTGATGTCGAGCAGCCGGCCGAGCTCCCCCGCGTGTGGAGTGAGCACCGTCGGCGCCTCACGTCCACGCAGCTCGTGCAGGTGCCCAGCGTGCGCGTTCAGACCGTCGGCGTCGATCACGGCGGGGACGGGTGCCCGCCGTGCCAGCTCGCGGGCGAACGCCACCGCGCCGGGGCTGCGCCCGAGGCCGGGGCCGAGCGCCAGCGCCCCGCCCCGCGCGGCGGCCGCGAGTGCCGCTTGCACGCCGGCGGCGGTGAGCGAGCCGTCCTCATCGGGCAGACCGCGGACCATCAGCTCGGGCAGATCGCCGGCGGCGAGGATCGGCTGAAGCGTTGCGGGCACACACACGGTGAGGTAGCCGGCGCCGGCGCGCATCGCCGCGTGGGCGGCCATCCGCGGCGCGCCGCTGAGACCGCGCGAGCCGCCGGCGATGAGCACGTGGCCGCTGGAAAACTTCGTCGAGGCGGCGCCGCGGCGCGGCAGCAGGCACAGCACCGAGGGCTCGATCAGGCCGATGTCGGCGACGGCGGGGGCGCCACGGGGGATGCCGATGTCGAGCGTGCGCACCTCCCCCGCGTGCGCCTTCCCCGGACGGATCCAGAGGCCGGGCTTGGCGGCGTGGAAGGTCACTGTGATCGTGGCGTGCACCGCGCGCGCGGCCACCACGCCGGTGGAGGCGTCCACGCCGCTCGGCACATCCACGCTGAGGATCGGCGCGCCGGTGGCGTTGGCGGCATCGATCGCGGCGGCAACGCTCCCACGAGGCTCACCGGCGAACCCCGTGCCGAGCAGCGCGTCGATCACCACCGCCGCACCAGCGAGCGGCTCGCCCGGCTGAAACGGCGCCGGGGGGTCGCCCGGCAGGCGCAGCAGGTTCTCGCGCGCGTCGCCCTTCAGCTGCGCCGGATCCCCGGCGGCGAGCACGGACACCGCGCGGCCGGCGTCGCGCAGCAGGCGCGCGGCCACGAGACCGTCGCCGCCGTTGTTGCCCTTGCCGCACAGCACGGTCACAGGGCCATCCGGCGCGAGCTCCTCGGCAGCGCGCGCGACACCCACCCCGGCCCGCTCCATCAGCTCCCGCGAGGGCACCCCCCGCTCCTCGATCGCCCAGCGGTCGATCGCCCGCATCGCCTCGGCGGCGGGCAGCGACACGCACCACTCTGGGAGGGCTTCCATCGACTGCGATCCTAATGCCCCCGGCCGCTTCCCTCGCTCGCGGGCGAGCTCACCGGCGCACGCTTCCGGGGCGAGCTCCACGGCGCGCGCTCCCGGCGAGTCCGCGCGTGCTACTCGACCGTGACCGTCTTCGCGAGGTTGCGCGGCTGGTCGACGTTCAGGCCGCGCCGGCGGGCGATTTCGTAGGCGAGCAGCTGCAGCGGGATCACCGCAAGAATCGGCTGCAGCATCCAGTCGATCGCCGGCACCGGGATGGCCGCGTCGGCATGGGCGAGCACCTGTTCGTTGCCGGCGCTCGTCAGCGCGATCACGTGGGCGCCGCGAGCACGAACCTCCTGCATGTTGGAGGCGACCTTGTCGAGCACGGGCGAGTCGGTGGCGACGCACACCACCGGCGTGGACTCGTCGAGCAGCGCGATCGGACCGTGCTTCATCTCGCCGGCGGCGTACGCGTCGGTGGCGATGTAGGAGATCTCCTTGAGCTTCAACGCGCCCTCGAGCGCCACCGGCAGCCCGACGTGACGCCCGATGTACAGGAAGAACTCCTTGCGCCAGTGCTCATCGGCGATCCGCCTCACCTGCGCGAGCGCCGGGGAGGGCGGGTCGCCAAGCCCGGCGGCGCCGGTGAGCTCGGCGATCGCGCGCGGCAGGCGCTTCATCTCCGCCACCAGTTGCGCGATCCGCGGCGGCGGGAGCGTGCCGCGCAGCTCGGCGAGGCGCAGCGCCAGCAGGTAGAGCACCGCGACCTGGCAGATGAAGGTCTTGGTGGCGGCGACTCCGATCTCCAGGCCGGCGCGCGTGAACAGCACGCCGTCGGCGTCGCGTGTGGCCTGTGAGCCCATCACGTTGGTGATCGCCAGCACGGTGGCGCCGCGTTCGCGCGCGAGGCGCATCGCGGCGAGCGTGTCGGCGGTCTCGCCCGACTGCGAGATGCCGATCACGAGGTCGCCGGGGCCGACGACCGCGTTGCGGTAGCGGTACTCGGAGGCGATGTCGAGCTCGACCGGCAGCCGCGCCCACTCCTCGATCGCGTAGCGGCCGATCAGGCCCGCGTGGTACGCCGTGCCGCAGGCGACGATCACGATCCGGCGCGTCGCGCTGTAGACGTCGTCGGCCAACGCGCCCTCCTCGGCGAGATCGACCCCGGTTCCGCGGGCCGTCCGGTCGGCGAGCGTTTCGGCGACGGCGTCGGCCTGTTCATGGATCTCCTTGAGCATGAACGTGTCGAAGCCGCCCTTCTCGGCCGTGTCCTCGTCCCAG
>DATMMB010000164.1:0-2575 GCA_035569895.1 Solirubrobacteraceae bacterium
GCGGTGCCCGCCGCGGGCGCCGGCGCCGGCGGCGAAGGGGGTGGCGACGGCCGCGGCGGCGGGAGCGTGAGCGGCGACGCTACCGAGGGCGGCGTGACGCTGGTGGCGCTCGAGCAGGTGATCGCCCACCACCTCGGCGCGCTGTTCCCGGGGATGGAGATCGTCGACCGCCACCTCTTCCGCGTCACGCGCGACGCCGACCTGGAGGTCTCCGACGACGCCGCCGATCTGCTGCAGGCGGTCGAGGATGAGCTGCGCCGGCGCCGCTTTGGCGAGATCGTGCGCGTGGAGCTCGGCGCCCACTGCGCGGAGCCGCTGCGCTCGGAGCTCGTCTCGCTGCTGGGCGTCGCCGAGGAGGAAATCTACCCGGTCGACGGCCTGCTCGACATGGGCTCGCTGTGGCAGATCGTGCGCCTCCCCGGCCTCGCTGAGCTGCGCGAGGAGCCGATGAGCCCGATCACCCACCCGCGGCTGCTGCTGGCCGATCTTCGATCGGTTGAGGACGAGCGGCCCGACGTGCTCGCCGCGATGCGCGAAGGCGACGTGCTCGTGCACCATCCCTACGACTCCTTCGCCACCTCGGTGGAGCGCTTCGTCGAGCAGGCCGTCGCCGACCCGGACGTGCTCGCGATCAAGCTCACTGTCTACCGCACCAGCGACGACTCCCCGCTAGTGCCCGCCTTGGTGGAAGCGAGCGAGCGCGGCAAGCAGGCCGCCGCGCTGGTCGAGCTGAAGGCGCGCTTCGACGAGCGCCTCAACATCCACTGGGCGAAAACCTTGGAGGAGGCGGGCGTGCACGTGGTGTACGGCCAGCCGGCTTTGAAGACCCACGTCAAGTGCGTGCTGGTGGTGCGCCGCGAGGGCGATCGGGTGCGCAACTACGTGCACATCGGCACCGGCAACTACCACTCGACCACCGCGCGCCTGTACACCGACTTCGGGCTGTTCACGATCGACCCCGAGATCGGCGCCGACGTCACCGACATGTTCAACTACCTCACCGGCTACGGCCGCCCGCTGCACTACCGCAAGGTGCTGATCGCCCCTTCGCAGCTGCGCGACGGGCTGATCGCCGAGATCGACCGCACGATCGCCGCCCACACGGGCGGGCGGGGCTCAAGTCCCGCGCGGATCACGATGAAGATGAACGCGCTCGTCGACGGCCCCTGCATCCGCGCGCTCTACCGCGCCTCGCAGGCGGGCGTGCCCGTCGATCTCAACGTGCGCGGCATCTGCTGCCTGCGCCCGGGCGTGCAGGGCGTCTCGGAGAACATCCGCGTCGTCTCGATCGTCGGGCGGCTGCTCGAGCACTCGCGCGTGTACGCGTTCGAGCGCGCTGGCGAGCAGGTCGTGTACATCGCCTCCGCCGACCTGATGCCCCGCAACCTCGACCACCGCGTCGAGCTGGCGGTGCCGATCGAGTCGCCCGAGCTGCGCGCGGAACTGCTCGACGTGCTTGCCCGCGCCTTCACCGACAACCAAAACGCGTGGGACCTCGGCTCCGACGGCGCGTGGCGGCGGCGCCATCCGGCGGCGGGCGAGGCGCCGCGGAGCCTGCAATTGGAGCTGATCGAGCAGCACGCGCGGCGCGCGGCGGAGGAGCGGGAGGGGGCGGCCGCCGCGGGGTGACCCGGTGGGCGCGGCCGCCGTGCGCCGGCAATCGGCTGGCACGCGACGGCTGGCGAGCGGCGGTTGGCTCAGCCCATGCGCTCGACGGTGCTCCTCAGCCCGCGGCGGGCAGCGCGTCGAGCGCCGCTTTGAGGTCGTCCACCGACTGATAGTCGAGCCCGAGCATGTGGTCGTGGCGGTGGCGCACGACGCCCTGCTCGTCGATCACGATCGCCGCGCGCTTGGTGGTGCCGATGCCGGGCGTGACGGCGCTGTACGCCTTCGCCACCGACTTGTCCACGTCGGCGAGCAGCGGCACGTTCAGGCCGTGCTTCTCGACGAAGCCCCTGTGGGAGTCGAGGTCCTGCGCCGAGATCCCCACCACCGTCGCATTCAACGCCGCGAAGTCGTCCGCGCGGTCGCGGTAGGAGCAGAACTGTTTGGTGCACACCATCGTGTTGTCACCCGGATAGAACAGCAGCACCACCCGCTCGCCACGGTGCTCGGAGAGCTTAAAGCTCCCGTCGGTGCCCTGCAGCTCGAAGTCCGGCGCCTGCTCGCCCACCTGCGGTGTCTTTGCCATGCTCGCCCTCCTGCTCGCTTTCGGTGTGCGCTGCGCACGCTTGCGCCGCCGCTCGGTTGAACCGAGGTCAGCATATAGGAATCCCGAGCGACCGAAGAGGGCGACGCAGCGTCGGCGACCCGGCGCTTGCGGGCCGCCGACGCTCACCATGGCGCCGAGGTTGAGGGGGCCTCGGGCCGGCATGATCCGGAGGCGGCCGGCGGGAGAGAGATCGTATACCGGCTGCTCGGAACGCACGTCGCTCCTATTCCCTATTTGGGATGGCCTGTATGTTTGCAGCGCCGCGGCGCCCGAATGTGACCGTGCGGTGATCAGCCGCGGCGGTGACGTGGCCGCACGTCTGCATGTGACGGTAACGCTCAACGGGACGCTGGATCTGTTCTC
>DATMMB010000165.1:0-19449 GCA_035569895.1 Solirubrobacteraceae bacterium
CCGTAGTCCACGAGCGTGCTCTTGCGTGAACGGTCCCCCTCGAACATACCCCCGATTTGCGGCACCGTCTGGTGGGACTCGTCGATGAAGCACACGAAGTCCCTGGGGAAGTAGTCGATCAGGCAATACGGCCGGTCCCCCGGGCCGCGGCCGTCGAGGATCCGCGAGTAGTTCTCGATCCCCGAGCAGAAGCCCATCTCGCGCAGCATCTCCATGTCGTACTGCGTGCGCTGGCGCAGACGGTGGCTCTCCAGCAGCTTGCCTTCGGACTCGAGCTGCGCGCAGCGCTCGTTCAGCTCGGCGCCGATGTCCGCCACCGCCTTCTCGATCGAGCCCTCCCTGACGTTGTAGTGGGTGGCCGGCCAGATCGCCACGTGCTCCATATCCTCCTCGAGCAGCTCGCCGCTCACCGGGTCGAAGTGCTGCAGGCGCTCCACCTCGTCCCCGAACAGCGTCGCGCGATAGGCGGTCTCGGCGTACGCCGGCCAGATCTCCAGCGTCTCGCCGCGCACCCTGAACGTGCCGCGCGAGAGCGCGGTGTCGTTGCGTGTGTACTGGATCGACACCAACTTGCGCAGGAGCCCGTCGCGGTCGATCCCCTCGCCACGGCGGAGGATTTGCATGTTCATCTCGTACACCTCCGGCGAGCCCAACCCGTAGATGCAGGAGACCGAAGCCACTACGATCACGTCGCGCCGCGCGAACACCGCGGCGGTGGCGGCGTGGCGCAGGCGGTCGACCTCCTGGTTGATCGCCGAGTCCTTCTCGATGTACAGGTCGCGGCTGGGGACGTATGCCTCGGGCTGGTAGTAGTCGTAATAGGAGACGAAGTACTCCACCGCGTTGTCGGGAAAGAAGGTGCGGAACTCGTTGCACAGCTGCGCCGCGAGCGTCTTGTTGTGCGCGATCACGAGCGCCGGGCGCTGCACCGCCTCGATCACGCCCGCCATCGTCATCGTCTTGCCCGTCCCCGTCGCTCCCAGCAGCGCCTGAAAGCGCTCGCCGGCGTGCACCCCCTCCGCCAGCGCCGCGATCGCCTGCGGCTGGTCGGCGGTCGGCGTGAAGACTGTGTCAAGCTTGAACGGAGGCATCGGCGACGGTCCCTTACGGTAGCGTTCCCCGGCGGTATGATCGGCTCACCATGCCGGTCCGAGCGACCAAGCGGGGGGTGGGGCGAACACGGCTGGAACGGGACTGCGACGTCCTGATCTGCGGCGGATCCTTCGCCGGCCTCGCGGTGGCCCGCGAGCTCCGATCCTCGGGAGCGGAGGTGATGGTCATCGACCGCTACGAGCTCGGCGAGCGCGCAACCTCCGCTTGCGCGGCGCCCACCGCGTGGCTTGAGCGACTCGAGCTGCGGGGCTCGCTGCGCCAGACCTTCCACGAGCTGCGCCTCCACACCCCCTGGACCGACACGTGCTGGACGCTGCCCTGGCCGTTTTCAACGTTTGACTACCGCGAGCTGTGCGCCCTGCTGTGGGAGCAGACCGGCCTGCCCGGAGGTGCCTACGAGACGGCGAAGGTTGACGGCCTCACGCGTGCGGGCGCCCGCACGGAGGATCGCACCGGTGGCGGAGCTCCCCACACGGTCCACACCGATCGCGGCGACATCCGGGCGCCGCTGGTGGTCGACTGCCTCGGCTGGCGGCGCGTGCTCTCCGGCGGCGCCTCCGTCCAGCCGCCACACGCGGCGCTCACGCGCGGCCTGGAGGTGCACCCCTCGGGGCGCGGCGAAGAAATGGAGCTGTGGATCGACCCCCGCTACGCGCGCTCGGGCTACAGCTGGAGCTTCCCCGCGAGCGCGGAGCTCCGCGTGGGGGTCTGCTCCTTCCGGCCGGCCGACCACGTCAAGGGGCCAACCGTGCGGTTGGCAGGCGACCTCGGCCTTGATGCGGTGCGCTATCAAGGCAACTGGATCCCCCACCAGCTGCGCCCCGCCGTCGAGGACGGCGTCTTCTTCGCCGGCGACTCGGCCGGCCACTGCCTGCCGCTCACCGCGGAGGGAATCCGCACCGCGCTGTACTTCGGGATCGCCTGCGGCCGCGAGCTGAGAGCAGTGCTCGAGGGACATCTCAGCCGCGACGAGGCGCTGCGGCGCTATGGGGACTTCTCGCACCGCCACAGCCGACCGTATCGCCGACTGCTGAGCATCCAGCGCGCCGTGTGCCGCCCGACGAGCTGGAGCACAACCCCCATGTGGGCCGCTGTCCTGACCAGCCGCCGTTTCGCGGCGCGGGTGTTCGACTACTACCTGGCGATCGCTCCTCCCTCCTTTGTAGCGGAGGAGCCCTCGCGCCCTTGAACAGGGGCTCAGCCGACTCCCAACTGGTGGGGATAGGTGGCCCGGTAGGCGCGCTGTGCGTTCAGCACACGCCGCACGTATTCGCGCGTCTGCGCGAACGGGATCGCTTCGACGGTCAGTTCCCTGCCTTCGCCCCGCGCCTTCGCCACCCATTCGTCGACGTTCGTCAAACCGGCGTTGTACGCCGCCACCGCCAGCGTCTCGTTGCCTTCGTAATGATTGAGCAGATAGCGCAGGTAGTAGCTGCCGTAGGCGATGTTGATCGACGGTGTGGCCAGATCTTCAGTGTGGAAGCTCACCCCGCCGGAAAGGTGAGCGAGGAACAGCGCGGTGCTGGGCAGTATTTGCATCAGCCCTTGGGCGCCGGCAGAGGACGGCCGCGGGTCGAACTTGGTCTCGGCGTAGATCACCGCCGCGATCAGCGCCGGGTCGAGGTGCTTTTCGGCGGCCTGCCGGCGGATCACGCTCGCGTCCTGCAACGGCAGCGTCAGTTCGCGCACCGCGTGCTCCAGGCGTGGCGCGAAGGCGACAATCAGCGCTACCGCCGCGGACAGCACCGCCATCGTTGTGAGCCTCCGCCGCGCTCGTTGGGACCCCGGCCCATTCGCGCGGCGCATCCGCACATCGCCACCTGCGGCCTGGCGGCCCGGGTAGAGCCCGTGGGCCTGGCCGCTCACGCTTCGCGCCACGACCAACCTCGCGTTTGGCCGCACCAACCTTGCGCCGCGCCTGATGTCACCGTGTGGCGGCTCACGCCTTCAGCTTGTCAAGGATCTCCGACAGCTTCTCCCGCAACTGCGCTTCGGTGCCATCGTTGCAGACCGCGTAGGTGGCGCGCGCCGCCTTCTCCCCCTGGGAGAGCTGGCGTGCGGTGCGCTCTTGCAGCAGCTCGTGGCCACGGCCCGCCGCCCGCTCGCGGCGCAGGCCCTCGGGGGCGACGACGGCGATCGTCGCGTCGTACAGCCCCTCCATCCCCGCCTCGAACAGCAGCGGCACCTCCACCACCGCGGCGCGCGACGGCGGCGACCGAGCGCGGGTGGCCGTCAGCCACGCCCCCACACATTCGCCCACCAGCGGCCACAGCAGCTCCTCCAGCCAGCGCCGCTCGCCATCCTCGGCGAACGCATGCCGCGCCACGGCCGCGCGATCGACCATTCCACTCGGCGCCACCTCTGGACCCCAGCGCCCCACCACCGCCGCGCGTAGGCGCGGGTCGCCCGCGTACAGCTCATGCACCACGTCGTCGGTGGACAGCACCGTCGCGCCGAGATGCGCAAGCGCGGCCAGGGCGGTCGACTTTCCGGCGCCGATGCCGCCGGTCAGCCCGATCAGTGGGACCAACCGCTGCGCCTGCGCCACGGGGCGCCGGTCAGTCCTGCGCGGTGTCGCTGGCGGCCGGCGTCGAATCAGGCTCGGCGGGTGGCTGCTCAGCGACCGCCTCGATCTCGGCCGGCTGTGCAGCGGCAGCGGCCGCCTCGGGCTCCTCGATGGCCGCCTGAGAGCTCTCGGCGACCGGTGCGGCGGGCTCAGCCGCGCCCTCCGGCGTCGAGCCCTCGGGCGCGGCCTGCTCCCGCGCCGTCTGGTCCCGCGGCTGCGCCGGCGGCGTCTCAGCGATCTCGGCGGTGGACGGCTCGTTTGCCGGCGGCGAGTCGGCGCGCTCGGCGGTGGGCATATTCGGCGGCGCCGTCTCAATCTCAACCGGCGCGATTGCCTCGGCTGCCTGCTGTACGACAGACGCGGGTGTGGACTCGGCCTGCCCGGCCACCGCGTCCGCAACCTCGGCCACCGGCTCCGCGGCAGCCTCGGCGGTCGCCTCGCCCTCCGTTATCGCAGCAGGCGCCTCCGGGGCGGCCTGGGCCTCAGGCGCCGCAGCCTCAGGCGCCGCAGCCTCAGGCGCCGGCGCCGGCTGCTCTTCACGTTTCAGCGGCAGCACCTGGCCCTCGACGCGCTTGGCCGACAGCGACAGGCGGCGGCGCTCGGAGTCGATCTCGAGAATCTTCACCCTGATCTCATCGCCCGGGTGCACGACCTCGCGCGGGCTTTCGACGTGGTGGGGCGCCAGCTCCGAGATGTGCACGAGGCCCTCGACCCCGTCGAGGATCTCCACGAACGCGCCGAACGTGACCACCTTGGTGACCGTGCCCTCCAGCTCGTCGCCGATGTTGTAGGTGTCGACGATCCGCTGCCACGGGTCTTCCTGGGTCTGCTTGAGTCCCAGCGAGATGCGCTGGCGGTCGCGGTCAATGTCGAGCACCTTCACCTGCACGGTGTCGCCGATGTTGAGGATCTCCGAGGGATGGTTGACGTGCGACCACGACAGCTCGGAGATGTGGATCAGCCCGTCGATCCCGTCGAGATCGACGAATGCGCCGAAGTCGACGATGTTGGAGATCTGGCCCTCCACCACCAAACCGGGTTGCAGGCGGTCGAGGATCTGCTGGCGCACCTCCTTGCGCTCCTCCTCCAGCACCGCGCGGCGGGAGAGCACCACGTTGTTGCGCGAGCGGTTGAGCTCGATCACCTTGGTCTCGATCTTGGTGCCCATGTATTCGTCGAGGTTGGGCACACGGCGGATGTCCACCAGCGATGCGGGCAGGAAGCCGCGCACGCCGAGGTCGATGATCAGGCCGCCCTTCACCACCTCGATCACGTTGCCCTCGACCGGCTGTCCCGACTCCGCCGCCGCCTCGATTCGCCGCCACGCCTTCTCGAAGCGGGCGCGCTTCTTGGACATGATCAGGCGACCGTCCTGGTCCTCCTTGGTGAGAACGATCGCGTCGACCTCCTCGCCGAGCTCCACCTCGTCGTGCGGGTCGACCGACTTGCGGATCGACAGCTCGCCGGCGGGGATCACGCCCTCGGACTTGTAGCCGATGTCGACCAGCACCTCGTCCTTGTCGATGCGCACCACCCGCCCGCTGACGACCTCGCCCTCCTCGAAGGGCTGCATCGTGGCGTCGTAGTTGGGGACTACCTTCCCGTCGACTTCGAGCAGCAGTCCGCCCGATCCCTCGACGACGTGGGCCCCGGAACTCTCGATCAGCGCTTGCACCGGTCGAAGCCTAGCGCAGCACGCTCGCAGTGCGAACGCCAGTGGCGAGCGTCGCGCCGTACACACACCGCGCTCGTATGATTTGCGGACGATGCCCGTGCGAGCAACCAAGCGGGGTGAGCGGCGCACCCGCCTGGAGCGCGACTGCGACGTGCTCGTCTGCGGCGCCAGCTTCGCCGGCCTCGCGATCGCCCGCGAGCTAAGTGGCCACGGTGCACGGGTGCTGGTGATCGACCGCTACGAGATCGGCGAGCGCCAGACCTCCGCCTGCGGCGTTCCCACCACATGGCTGGACGCGCTCGACCTGCGCGGCGCGCTGCGCCAAACATTCGGCGAGCTGGTCGTGCACACGCCCTGGCGCAGCTCCCGCTGGAGGCTGCCGTGGACGTTTTCGACTTTCGACTACCCCGAGCTGTGCGCGCTCATGTGGGAGCAGGCACGCGGGGAGCACACCGAGTTCGAGACCGCCACCGTGCGCGAGCGCGTCGGCCACACGGTGCGCACCGACCGCGGCGAGCTGCGCGCGCCGCTGATCGTGGATGCGCTCGGCTGGCGGCGCACGCTCTCGCGCGCCACCCCGATCCAACCGCCGAACGCCCGTCTCTCCCGGGGCCTGGAGGTGCACCCGGAGGGCGATGGCGAAGAGATGGAGCTGTGGATCGACCCCCGCTACATCCGCGCCGGCTACGCCTGGAGCTTCCCCGCACGCGATGAGGTGCGGGTGGGTGTCGGCTCGTTCTGGCCTTCGCACCATGTGCGCGAGCCGACCGTGCGCCTGGCGCGCGAGCTGGATCTCGGTGAGAGCGGCTATCAGGGCAACTGGATCCCCCACCAGCTGCGCCCCGCGGTCGAGGACGGCGTGTTCTTCGTCGGCGACTCCGCCGGCCACTGCCTGCCGCTCACCGCCGAGGGGATCCGCACCGCCTTCTACTTCGGCATCGCCTGCGGGCGCGAGCTGCGCGCGGTGCTCGCCGGGCACTCGACACGCGAGCAGGCGCTCGCGCGTTACGCCGCATTCTCCGACGCGCACAAATGGAAGTTCGAGTCGCTGCTCTTCAGCCAGCGCGCGGTCGGGCGCCTCACCCCCACGCGCGCGGTGACGATGCTGGCGCGTTCGTTCGAGCGCCCGGCGGTGTGCGCCTGGGCGTTCGAGCATTACATGCGGATCGCGCCAGCGTCGTTCGCAGGATCACCTGCACGCTCGGTTTCCAGCCGGCGGGCGGCTGCCACAGCAACCGCCTGAGCCGGCTGGAGAGCCTGGCCCTCAACCGTCGTTCAGGTTACGCCACCTTGCGCTCTGGTGGGCGGCCTGCAGAAAGGCGAAGGACCCGGTCACCCGGGTCCCTCGACAAACACGCTGGCGTCCTTTTCAGGACGTATGGCCGTCAACCAAGCGTCAGACTACCGCGGTGCCGCCGCCTTCAAATCACGGCTCCGGGACTCGGATTCGAACCGAGGGCTCTTGGTTGACGGCCAAGCGTGTTGCTGGCCAATCAGTCGATCCCGTCGATCGACGATCGGCACACCATCCCGGAAGACCGGAACGGATAGCACGCGGCTATGCAGACGAAACGCTTCGCTCACGCCACCTTGCGCAGCTGCGGACGGTTGGTGTGCGTCGCCGCCAGCGCCAACCGCGCGGCCTCCAAGCCGCTAGCCCACGACACCTCGGCGAGCAGACCCGGCGCGGCGACCATGTCGCCGGCGAGGTAGACGCCCTCGCCGCGGTCGACCGCAGGGCGCTCGCGCCACGTGCTGCCGGGCGGGTCCAGCGCGCCGGAGCGGGCGTCCATCACCTGCCGGCGGCGCCACGTCTCGCGCTCGCGCCAATTAGGCACCGCCTGGTCGATCAGCCGCTCCAGGCGCGCGCCCGCCTGCTCGGCGCTCTCGCCGGGGCGGATCGGCATCTGCGTCTGGATCAGCTCGTGCCCCTCTGGAGCGATCGTGCGATCGGAGGAGGAGTAGCGCCCGATCCAGCCCGACTCGTCCATGTCGGAGACGATCCACGGGTCGCCGCGGCGGCGAGCGAGCCCGACGTCAAGGCAGACGGTGTTGCCGCTCTTCCAGCTGAGCGGCTCATTCAGCAGCGCGCTCGCCTGGTGCAGCTCGGTGGCGATCACCACCGGCGGCTCGGGGAGCGCGTCCACGCGGTGGCCGGTGTGCACCTCGACGCCCAGCTCGCGCACGCGGCGCTCCAGCGGCGCCACCATCCCGCTCCAGCCACCGCTCGCGTAGCGCACCACAGTGGAGGGCGGCGGCGTGGAGAGGAACAGGCGCACGGTGCGCTCCTGCACGAACGCCGCCGAGAGCTCGCCTGGGTCGTGGTGGAAGGTGTAGACGCCGGCGATCGAGGAGAGCATCGCGGCGACCCGCTCGTCGGTGTGCGACTCCACCCAGCCGCGGAAGTCCTGCTCCACCGGCGCCTGGCGGCCGCGCAGGCGCAGCACCGCCGGAATCGTGCCGAGCGGCGGCGTGCGGTGCACGCGGCCCTCGTGGCGGAAGCGCGCGCCGCTGAGCGGCGGGCGGACGTGATTGGGCAGCAGGCCCCGCTCCGACAGCCATCCCCACATCGCGCCGTCGCTGTAGAGCGCGTGCGGCCCGAGGTTGGCTTTGTAGGGGCCGTCGGCGCTGCGCGCGCGCCCGCCGAGCTGTTCGTGCGCCTCCAGCAGCCGCACCTTGGCGCCCCCCTCGGCGCACGCGATCGCTGCCGTCAGCCCCGCAAGCCCGCCTCCCACAACGGTTATCTGGCTCATGGTGTCCTCCGGGATCGAATGTGTAGTTCGATCACGCTAACCAGAAACTGGCTCATAGTAAAGTTCCAGTTATGGTCGACCATACAAGACCAGTTGCTGGCAGGGCTGCTGTGAAAAGAAAACTCCACCCACGACCCGCAAGCGACCAGGAGCCGCACGAATGGCTCGGGCGCGAGGACGGGCGCATCTGGGACGAGCGGGGTCGGCCCGCGCGACCCAGGGGCCAGGACGGCCCCGAGCTGCTGATCGAGCTCGACCGCGGCGGCGAGCTGTCGCTGGGCGAGCAGCTGGTGGGCGCGATCCGCGAAGGGATCCGCTCCGGGCGGCTGCCGGCCGGCATGAGCCTGCCCTCCACGCGCGGCCTGGCAGCGGAGCTTGGGATCTCCCGCGGCGTCGTCAGCGAGGCGTACGGCCAACTCGCGGCCGAGGGGTACCTCACGACGCGCCAGGGAGCGCCGGTGCGCGTCAGCGCCGCGGCGCGGGCCGCCACGCCGCGCGCCCCCGCGCGCTCGCTGCTGCAGAGCTTTCCCTACCACTTCCACCCCGGCCTGCCCGACCTCGCCGGCTTCCCCCGCGAGCGCTGGCTGCGCTCGCTGCGCGCGGCGCTGCGCGAGTCGCCGCTGGACGCGCTCGGCTACGGCGACCCGCGCGGGCTGCCGGAGCTGCGCGAGGCGCTCACCGACTACCTCGGGCGCGTGCGCGGGGCGGCGGCCGACACCGAGCAGATGACGATCTGCGCCGGCTTCATGCAGGGCTTCTCGCTCGCCTGCATCGCGCTGCGCTGGCACGGCGTGGAGTCGATCGCGCTCGAGGATCCCGGCTGGCATGTGCACCGGCTGATCGCCGAGCAGGCCGGCCTGCAGGTGGTGCCGATCCCAGTGGACGGGGAGGGCCTGCAGGTGGATGCGCTGATCGACAGCGACGCCGCTGTCGTGGTGGTGACGCCCGCCCACCAGTTCCCCACCGGCGCGGTGCTCTCGCCCGCCCGCCGCGCCGCGCTCGTGGAGTGGGCCGAGCGCGAGGAGCGGCTGATCGTCGAGGACGACTACGACGCCGAGTACCGCTACGACCGCGTGGCGGTGGGCGCGTTGCAGGGCCTCGCGCCCGAGCAAGTGCTCTACATCGGCTCCGCTTCCAAGCGCCTCGCGCCGGGGATGCGCCTCGGCTGGATGCTCGCGCCCTCGTGGCTGGTGTGGCAGCTCTCCACCCTGAAGGCCGTCCAGGACGGCGGCTCGGAGGTGGTGGGGCAGCTGGCGCTGCGCGACTTCATCGCCCGCGGCGAGCTCGACCGCCATGTGCGCCGCATGCGCGCCCGCTACCAGCGCCGGCGCGAGGCGCTGCTGGAAGTGCTCGCCGCGCACCTCCCCGACGCGCACGTCGACGGCGCGGCGGCCGGGCTCTTCGGGCTGGTGACACTCCCCGACGGCGTCGATGAGCCGGCGCTAGTGAAAGCCGCTGAGGCGCTCGGGGTCGGGATGGAGGGCCTCTCGCTGCACCGCTTCGCCCCCGGCGGCCCGCCTGGCGTGCTGCTCGGCTACGGCAACCTCTCCGAGCCGGCGATCGCCCAGGGGGTGCGGTTGTTGGGCGAGGCGTATGCGGAAATCGTTGGCTGAGGCTACCGCCGCACGACCAGCACCACGCCAGCGACCAGCAGCGCGAGCCCGACGATGCGGTGCAGCGCGAGCGGCTGGCGGGCGATGCCGAGCAGGCCGAAGCGGTCGATCGCGATCGAGATCGCGAGCTGGCCGGCGATCACCGCGGCGGTGAGGCCGGTGGCGCCGAGCGTGCGCACGGTGAGGATCGCGACGGTGACATAGGTGGCGCCGAGCAGGCCGCCGACCAGCGCCCACCACGGCACGCCGCTTACGTGGCGGAAGGAGCCGAAGCCCCCTTTCGCGATCGACGCGGCCACGAGCAGCACAGCGGTGCCCACCAGGAACGAGAAGAGCGCCGCCTGCAACCCACCGACGCCACGGCCGAGACGCGCGTTGACCGGCGCCTGCATCCCCACCAGCGCACCGGCGCCGCAGGTGAGCAGCACGGCGGCCGTGCGGCTCATCTCTGCGCCTCCGGCTCGCGTGCAGCGACGCCGACGGCGCCCCGCGAGGTGGTGAGCCCGCCCCGCAAGCGGAGGCGGGCTCGCGCGGCGGAGCTGCTCACTTCGCCTCCAGCCAGGTGCGCCCAGCGCCGATCTCCACCGCCATCGGCGGGTCGCGCTCCCACACGCCGACCATCTCGCGCTCGATCAGCTCGCGCGCCGCGGGCACGTCGGCGGGGGCAGCTTCGAACAGCAGCTCGTCGTGGATCGTAAGCAGCAGCGAGGTGTCGAGATCGGAGTCGGCGAGCGCCTGGTGGCAGCGCACCATCGCGAGCTTGATGATGTCGGCAGCGGTGCCCTGCACCACCGTGTTGACGGCCAGCCGTTCGCCGAGCGAGCGTGTCATGAAGTCGCGCGCGCGCAGCTCGGGGATCTGACGGCGCCGGCCCCACAGCGTGGTGACGTGGCCCTGCTCGCGGGCGCGCTCGATCGTTTCCTGCATGAACGCGGCAACACGAGAGAAGCGGTCCAAGTAGGCGTCGATGAACTGCTTGGCCTCCTCGCGCGGGATGTTGAGGCGGTCGGCGAGGCCGAAGTCGGAGAGGCCGTAGACGATCCCGTAGTTGATCATCTTCGACTTCGAGCGCATACCCGGGTCGATCTGGTCGGGGGCCACCTCGAACACCTGCGAGGCGGTCGCCGTGTGCACATCTTCACCGCGCGCGAAGATCTCCTTGAGCACCGGCTCCTGCGCCGCGTGGGCGAGCACGCGCAGCTCTATCTGCGAGTAGTCGGCGGAGATCAACACGCGCCCCTCCTCGGCCTCGAAGCAGCGGCGGATCTCGCGCCCGAGCGGAGTGCGGATCGGAACGTTCTGCAGGTTGGGGTTGGTGGACGACAGGCGCCCCGTCTGCGCCACCGCCTGCAGGAAGGTGGTGTGGATCCGCGAGCGCTCGTCGCACTGCCCCGGCAGCACGTCGAGGTAGGTCTTGATCAGCGTGGAGAGCTCGCGCCAGCGCTCGACCCGCGGCACGATCACGTGCTAGTCGCGGATCGCCTGCAGCACGCGCGCGTCTGTGGAGTAGCCGGTCTTGCCGCGGCGCTTGCGCGAGAGGCCGAGCTTCTCGAAGAGGATCGTGCCGAGCTGCTGGGGGGATCCGATCAGGAACTCCTCGCCGGCGAGCGCGAAGATTTCCTGTTCGAGCTCCGCGATCTCCTCGCGCACGCGCGTGGCGACATCCTGCAGGCGCGGCACGTTCAGGCGCACCCCCACCAACTCCATCGCGCGCAGCACGCGCACGAGCGGCAGCTCGATGTCGTGCATCAGCCCCTCCAGCCCGCGCACCTCTATCTGCTCGCGCTGCCACGCAGAGAGCGCGCCGCTGAGCAGCGCGTCACGGGCGAGCGGGTCCTCGGCGGTGCTTTCGATGCCGCGCTCTTCGCACAGCTCGGCGAACGGGTAGCCGCGGCGCGCAGGCTCCAAGAGGTAGGCGCCGATCAGCGTGTCATGCACGAGGCCGGGCGGCACCAGGCCGAGCGCCTTCGCGTCATGCACCACCACCGGGCGCTCCCCGCACGCCGCCGCCACCTCTTCGGGGGAGTCGCACTCGCCGACGAGCACCTCGGGCTCCCGCGCCAGGCGTTTGGCCGCGCGCCGCGCCGACTTCGCGGCATCGCCGGCGCCCTGCCCGCTGCCGGTGACGCTCGCCACAGCGCACTCCGCGCCCCCCGCACCACCGGCGTCACCCGCGTCACCCGCGCCGCCGGTGTCACCCGCGTCACCCGCGCCGCTGGTGTCACCAGCGCCACGCGCCACCGCAAAGCGAAAGCCGCCCTCCTGCGCGAACAGCGCGCCCTCGGGGACCTCGGCCGAGCGCACGACGATGCACAGCTCGCCGTCCGCAGCGGGATCGAACATCCGATCGATGTCCGCGACCACCCCCGCGCGCACGCGCCCGGCGCGGTGGACCTCCCCCGGCGCGGGCGCCGCCGCCTGCTCCGCTCCGCCGAGCGCCTCCTCCAAGCGGCGCAGCGGGTCGCGCAGCTCGTACTCGCGAAACACCTCGCGCAGCCGCGAGCGGTCGGGCTCGCGCGCGGCTTCGGCGAGCGGATCGAAGTCGAGCGGCACGTCGCGGTCGATCGTCGCCAACCGCTTCGACACGCGCGCATCCTCGGCGTGCTCGGCGAGATTCTGTTTGCGCTTCGCGCCGCTGATGTCGGCGATGTGCGCGAGCACCCCCTCGAGCGTGCCGAAGCGCTGGAGCAGCTCGGCGGCGGTCTTGTCGCCGATTCCCGGCACGCCGGGGATGTTGTCGGAGGTGTCGCCCTTCAGCCCGTAGAAGTCGGGGATCGACTCGGGCGGGATGCCGTAGCGATCGATCACCGCCTGGCGGTCGTAGGTCTTGGTGTCGGTGATCCCGCGCGCGGTCGCCATCACCTCGACGAGCCCCCGCTCGTCGATCAGCTGGAAGACGTCGCGGTCGCCGGTGACGATCGTCACCGGAACCGGCGGGTCGGCGGCGATGGCACGCGCGGCGAGCGAGGCGATCACGTCGTCGGCCTCGTACCCGGGGACGGTGACGTTGCGATAGCCGAACGCCTCCACCAGCCCCTCCATCGCCGGCCACTGCTGTTTGAGCAGGTCGGGGCGCGAGCGGCGCTGCGCCTTGTACTCGGGGTACAGCTCGCTGCGCCCGGAGGTGCCGGCGTCCCAGGCGACCGCCGTCGGGCACACGCCGTGCTCGGTGACGAGCTTCACGAGCATCGAAGCGAACCCGAAGATCGCGTTGGTGGGCACCCCCGTGGAGGTCGCGATCGACTCCGGCAGCGCAAAGAAGGCGCGGTAGACGAGGCTTGGGCCGTCGATCAGGAACAGGCGGCGCTCTGCTCCGGAACCATTGGCTGCGCTCATCGCCGGGCACTTTAGTCCCCTACCCCGCTTCGCCGCCGCCGCTGGCGCCCAGCTGGTAGGCGACCAGTTCGGGGGTCTGTCCTTCTTTGGTGGGCAGCCCCGCCGGCGCGATCACCGTGTTGCCCGACACCGCCACGCCGGTGTTGCTGCCCGCCGGCAGCTGCGCCTGCCAGGCGACGTCGCCTGTGCTGTCGTCGAACGCGTACACCGTGCCGCTGGAGATGGTGGCGAACACGAGGTCGTTGACGGCGGTCGCCGCCCCGAACGCCGGCGAGGAGAGTTTCTGCACCCACTCCGGGGCGCCGGTCGCAGCGTTCAGCGCCACCAGTTCGCCGCTCGATTCCGGGCCTTCGGTGTTTTCGGTCTGCGAGGTGTAGTGCACGGGGATGTTGACCACCGGCGCGAAGATCGTCGTGCCGTTGGTGGCCAGCGGCGCGATCACGCCCCCGAGCAGCCCCGGTTCGACAGTCTCAGGCATGTGCAGCTTGGCGTATTCGTGTTTCATCGCATACAGCCCGTCTTCGTCGTGGCCGTTGTGTTTGCCGACGGCGCGCTTCCACAGCAGCTTGCCGGTGGCCCGTTCGAGCTCGTACACGAAGCCGCCCTTGCCGGCCGTCACGACGACCTGCTTGCCGCCGACGCTCATCAGCATCGGCGGGTCCTGCAGGTCGCGGTCGTAGAGGTCGTGCGGGAACGCCTGGTAGTACCACTGCAGCTTGCCGGTGCTCGCGTTGAGCTTCACGAGCGAGTCGTTGTACAGGTCGGGCCCCGGCCGGCTGGAGCCCCACGGGTGCTGCGCGGTGCCGGGAAACGGCGCGGGGTTGCCGGTGCCGAAGTAGATCGACCCCTGTTCGTCGAACGCCGGCGCATACCACACGCCGCCGCCGGCGTTGACGCTCGGGTTGCCCCACAGGTTTTCAGAAGCGGAGGTGTTGAAGCTCCACAGCTTCTTGCCGCTGGAGGCTTGCAGCGCCCACAGGATGCCGTCGCCGCCGGGGGCGTAGAACTTGGCGTTGTTGCCCGGCACCGTTGCGATGTACACGATCCCGCTGTGGTAGCCGGGCGCCATGTCGATGCCCTCGTGCGCGTTGCGCGTCAGTTCGACCGTCCATTCCTGCGCGCCGGTCTTCTCGTTGAGCGCGAACGCCGAGGTGGCGGTCGCTCCATACACGCGCCCGCCGCCAACCGACAGCCCATTGGGACCCTGGTCGGCCGATTCATAGTTTTTGCTCCACAGCACCTTGCCCGTCCGCAGTTCGATCGCCTGCACGTTGGATTCGAGATCCTGCGAGTAGATCACGCCGTCGGCGACCACCGGCGAGGAGGAGTAGGCGCCGTACAGGCTTTTGGCGGTGATCGGCATGTGCCAGGCGACGCCGAGCTGCTTCACCGTGGCGCTGTCGATCGGACCGCCCGAGTAGCGGGTATTGGCGAGGTTGCCATTGGGATACCCGGTGCCGTTGAAGTTGTACGACGGCGCCGAGGACCCGCCGCAGGAGGCGAGCGCGAGGCTTGCGACGAGCAGCAGACCGGCGAGGCGCCGCACGCCGCGGTGGTGTCTATCGGGAGTGAGTTCCATCTTGATCCATCCAATCCTGTGGTTGTCATTGGTGTGAAGCGACCTGATGGGCGGGGCGGCGCCCGCGCAGGTGAGAAAGCCGGGACCCGCGGCGCGTCAGCTCGCTGCCTGCGGCGCGCCCGCGGGCTGGGGGTCGCCCTCGCGGGCGGTGGATAACTCCTCGCCGAACAGCCACGGCACGCGCTGTCCGATGACCTCGCCGCGGAAGCGCTTGCGCGGCCCGTACACCACCCAGGTGGTGTCCACCGGGCCGTAGTACTCCTCCACGCGCAGCAGCTCTGAGTGTTCCTCGGCGTGGTGGACATGGGTGAGGCCGGCGTCGTAGCGCCCTTCGAGCAGGTGCCTGGCGACCACGGGCTTCGACGGCTCGTCGATCACCTCCGCGAAGCGCGCGAGGTCGAGGTAGCCGCGCGTGGCCGACACGATCCCGAGGCTCCGCGGCTGCGCGACGTCGGCGCGCACCAACAGCGCCAGCGCCTTGGTTGGATAGATGAAGGTGTCCACCACGAACACCTCCTCGTGAAAGCGCTCGGTGACGAGATGCACCTGCACGTGCGCGCTGCACTGCGCGAGGAAGGTGTTGGGCCGCTCGCGCACCCTCCCGATCGCGCCCAGCAGATCTTCCACCAGCACCACCTCGAAGTCGGCGAGGCCTTGGAAGTCGAGATAGTGCAGCAGCGCGTTCTCGTGGCAGGTTCCCGCCGGGCCGAGCGTGATGAACGTCGGGCGGGTCATCGCGCCTCCGAGCGCTCCGGCGCGACCTCACGAGCGGCGGCCAGGGCGGCCGCCACGGCTGACAGACCCCCGGCTGGCATACCCCCGACCGGCGGCGCGTCGGCGACGGCCATCAGCTCGTCCTCGAGCTTGCAGGTGGCGCCGATCAGCAGCTCGAACAGCGCCGCGGTGAAATCGGGCGGCAGCCGTGCCTCGGCGCCGCGCGCGAGGTAGCGTGCCCGCACCTGCTCGACGCGTGCGGGCTGCATCATCGGGATGTCGTGCGCGCGCTTGTAGTGGGCGATCTCGCGGCACACGTCGAAACGCTCGCCCAGCAGCCGCGCGATCCGCTCGTCGAGCTGGTCGAGGCGCTCGCGGAAATGCTCCAAACCGCTCATACCGGTGCGGCCTCCATGCGGGTGCGCTCAGTTGGACGGCCGGCGGGAGCGCGATCGGATGGGCCGCAGACGACCGGGTGGCGATCTGCCGCCGCGCGCACACGCGCCTGCATACCGCCGTCGCCGAGCAGCCCGCCGGCAAACGCGTCGGCGCAGTCGGCGAGCCTGTGCAACGCATACCCGCCCTCCTGGATCGCGCACACCGGCAGCCGCGACGCCGCCAGCAGGCGACCGACCCCCGCGAACACCGACGGCGGCAGGCGCCAGTCGCCGTGCGGGTCGCCGGCGACGGTGTCATAGCCGAGCGACACCACCAGCGCCTCGCACTCGCGCGCGAGCGACGCGATCGAGTCGGCGACCGCGTCGAGGTACTCCGCGACGGACGGGCTCGCGGCGAACTCCACCACCCGTTCGCGCCCGTCGCGGGGGCGCACGGTGCGCTCGGGCACGTTGGTGACGGGGTAGGCGTGCAGCGAGTGCAGGCGCACGTCCTGCAGCGGCGCGACGATCGCGGCGGTGCCGTTGGGGTAGTGCAGGTCGAGGTCGACGATCCCCACCGGCTGGGCGCCGTGCTCGCGCAGCGTGAGCACCGCCGCCGCGGCGGTGTTGAGGTAGCAGTACCCCGCCAGCCAGCCCGGGCCGGCGTGGTGGCCGGGCGGCCGGCAGAGGGCGTAGGCGAAGCGTGCGCCCGCCACCACGCGCCGCGCGGCGGCGATCCCGGTGCGCACGGCCTCGTGGGCGGCGGCGACGAGGCCGGCGCGCACGGGAATGTCGATCGGCAGGCCGGGCGGCGCGAGCTCGGGGATCACGATCGGCTCCTCAGAGCGCACCCCGCGGAGCGTTCGCAGGTAGCCGGGCTCGTGCACCGCTTGCAGCGTCCGCTCGAGCTCCTCCGCCGCGACCTCGGCCGCGAGTGGGCGTACGCCCGCATGGCGCATCAGCCCGCGCCGCAGCTCCGCCAGGCGCCGGTTGTCGTCGCGGCCGGGCAGCCGCCGCCCGCCTTCGAGCACCCACGGCGCGGCGTCACCGGTGCCGAGGCGCTGCTCGATCAGCAGCAGCTCACTCATCCGCCGGCGCTCCCGCGCGGTGTCCGCCGTGCACAGCCACCACCGGCGCTCGACTGCCCATCGCCGTTTCCGGCGCACGCCCCGCGTCGGCGCCCGGCCGCCTCACCGCCGCTGCGCCCGCCGCGCGCATCACGGCAGACTCCGCCGCATCCGCGCGCCGAGCGCGGTGAAACCGTTGGCGATGTAAAACGCCTCGGTGGCGGCGATCCGCGGAAAGCTCTCCCGCGGCAGCCCCACCTCCACCCGCGCCGCCCCCCGCTCGCGCGCGAGCTCGAACAGCGCCGCCAGCAGTCCGGCGCCGACGCCGCTGCCGCGCCAGCCGGGCGCGACCCACAGATCCTGGATCAGCGCGTAGCGCCCAGGCGCGTGAATCGCGCTCTGCCAGCTCGCCGCCAGCACACCGACGAGCGGCTGCTCCTCCGCGGTCGCCGTGGTGCGGGCGGCGCCTGCCCTCCCCCTCCCCTCCCCTACCGGCTCCGCTACGAGCACCGCCCCGGCGTCCGGATCGCGCAGCAGTGCCCGCGCGGCGTCCACCATCGCCGGCCCGGGCGGTGGGGTGCCGCCGAGCTCCCGCAACAGCTCGCCCACGGCGGCGATCACCGCGGCGATGTCAGGCGCGGTGGCGGCGCGCACGCGCCAGGGTGCAAGGCGCGGGCGCGCGGGCGGGCACCCGATCATGGGGCTCGGCGCACGCTTGACCGGGGCCGAGCCGCTCACGCCGCCGCCGGCGAGGGCTCTAGCTCGACCGTCCACGCGTCTGGCCCCTCGCGCCCGGTGGCGGCCCGCGCGATCGCGGCCATCGGCGCGCGCGCCTTGAGCAGCAGCTCGTCCCACTCGGCAGCGGGGTCGGACTGCATCACGATCGCGCCGCCCGCGCCGATCGTCGTCTTCCTGGTCCCGCCCGCCCGCATCACGATCGTGCGGATCACGATCGACAGGTCGACGACGCCGTCCAGCCCGAAGTAGCCGATCGCGCCCGAGTACACGCCGCGCGCCTCCCGCTCGATGTCGTCGATGATGCTCATCGTGCGCAGCTTCGGCGCGCCGGTCATCGAGCCGCCGGGGAAGCACGCGCGCACACATTCCACCGGCGTGCGCCCCTGCTCGAGCGTGCCCTCCACGGTCGAGATCAGCTGATGGACCTGGGCGTAGGACTCGACGATCATCAGCTCCGGCACGCTCACGCTGTCGAGCGCGCACACCCGCCCGAGGTCGTTGCGCAGCAGATCGACGATCATCAGGTGCTCGGCGAACGTCTTCTCGTCGCTGCGCAGCTCCTCGCGCAGCTCCGCGTCGCGCGCGGGGTCCTCGGCGGCGCGCCGCGCGGTGCCCTTGATCGGGCGCGCCTGCACGCAGCGCTCGCGATCGACCGACAGGAAACGCTCCGGCGAGGAGCTGAGCACCTGAAGCTCGCCGAGCTTCAAATACGCCGCGAACGGCGCCGGGTTGGAATGGCGCAGCGTGCGGTAGAGCGTCCACGGCGGCGGGCTGGCGTCGGTGGCGATCTGGTCGGTGAGGCACACCTCGTAGGACTCACCCGCCGCCAGCTCCGCTTGGCAGCGCACGATGTCGGCGAGGTACTGCTCGCGCCCGCGCCCGCAGCGGAAGCGCACGGGCTCGGCGGTGGCGTCGGCGTCGGGGTCGGTGTCGGTGTGCGTGTGCTCGACGCTCACCGGCGCCCCACCGGCGATCGTCCCGGGAGCGGCGGGCTCAGCGGTGGCGTCGGCGCTCCCGGCCGTGCCGTCGGCCTCCGAGGCGCGCCACCCCGCCATCACCGCGCGCACCGCTGCCTCGGCCTCCGCCAGCCACCACCCCACCTCCTCCTCGCCCTCGCCGCCGAGCGCCACCAGGTGGGTGAGGTCGTTCACGTGATCGACGGCCACCACCCGCGTGGCGAGCATCTGCACTGCGTCGGGCACGTCGGAGCGGTGGGCGCCCGGCGAGCCGCAGTCGGCCTTGCACTCGTAGCCGAGATACCCCACGAAACCCGCGAGCAGCCCGCGCGCCGGCCCGTCCGGCGGGGCGAGCGCGCGCGCCGTCAGCTCGCGACCCAGCACGTCGAAGATCGACGCCTCCTCGACGGTGGTGCCCGCGGCGTCGTGGCGCGTCACCGTCCCTTCCGTCACCTCGTATTCGAGCACGCACCGCCGCGGGCCGGCGGAGGTGCCCATGTAGGAGCACTGCGCGAGCCGGCTGGGCGCGTCGGCGGAGTCCAGCCAGAAGGCGTGGTCGCAGGCGCCGAACAGCCGTTCGAACAGCGGCTCGGCGGGGGCTGCGCCGCGAATCGTGCGCACGTTCAGCCGCGGCGGCGCCTCGCTCCCGCCGGACGCCGCGCGGCCCGGCACGGACGCCGCCGTGAAGCCCGGCACGGACGCCGTCAGGCCCGGCGCCTGCACGCCGCGGGCACGGGACGCGCGGGGGGCGCGCACGCGGGACGCCCGCGGCGAGCGGATCGTGGGAAAGGCGCGTGGCGGGCGGTGGCGACGGGCGAGCTCGTAGAAGTTCTCCACCACCGCGCGCCCGTGCTCGGTGGCGATCGACTCGGGGTGAAACTGCACCCCCCACAGCGGACGGCTGCGGTGCTCGATCCCCATCACCACGCCGTCGTTGGTCCACGCCGTGACGCGCCCCTCCG
>DATMMB010000166.1:0-3874 GCA_035569895.1 Solirubrobacteraceae bacterium
GTTGAACGCCCACCAGGTCAGCACCCCGAGCAGCGCCCATTCCGGGTGGCGCAGCTTGCTGAAGGCGAACCGCGCCCCATCCGACGCCGCCGCCGAAACCATCGCGAGCCGCAGCACGCCCGCGCGCAGGCGCCGTAGACGCCCCGTGGGCGCCGCCCCTTGTAGGCGCTGGTCGAGGTCCGCCGGCACCAACGCCAGCGCGACGATCGCCGCGAGCCCCACCGCGCCGACGATCGCCGGGACGACCGTGATCGCGAAGGGGTGGGGACCGGGGAAGAGGCCGGTGTACAGACCGACGCCGAACACCACCAGCGCCGCCAGGTACACCCCGTAGAGCAGCACGAGGAACGCGATCATCCGCTGCGCCACCTCGCGGCTGCGCATCCCCGAGTGCCGCAGCGACCAGGCGGTCACCGCCACCCCGCCGGCGCCGCCGGCGGCGAACAGGCGCGTCGCCGCCAAGCCGGCCATCGTGATCTGGTAGCTGTGGCGAAAGCGGATCGGCGAGCCGGGCGGCACGTGCACGCCCTGGAAGATCGCGATGTAGCCCGCCATCGACACCAGCTCGACGACCACCGCCACCGCGATCCACCACGCGTCGCCGTCGTTGAGCCGGTCCCACGTCTGCTTCACGCCGCCGAGCTGTGGCAGCACGAGGTAGAGGAACGCGAGCGCCGCCAGCACGAAGGTCGCGAACAGCAGCATCCGCCTGCGCGTGAGGCGCACACGCAGCAGCTCCTCATGGCTTGGCTCCAGGCGCTCAGCGCTGGTGCGCTCGGTGATCCGCCCGCTGCGCACCGCGCGCTCGAGCGCGCGACCGGGGGACACGATCGCTTCGCGGATCGCCCGCCCGCCGCCGGCCGCGCCGATCCCGCGGCGCTCCGCGGGAGCGGCCACCGCCTCGGCTCCCAGCATTCCCATGCGCTCATCCTTCGACGCCTCCCCGCCCGACCCCTGCGTCGCCGGCCGCGCGGCGGCGCGCTCCAGGCACGCCTCGCTACCGGCCATCTTCGCCACCGTACGCGATCGCCTCCAGCGTCGCCACCCCGCGTGCCGCGCATCTGAGCGCCGGGGCCGCCGGCGGAGCCAGCCGGCGCACCGCGATCGTCAGCGCCGCCCCGCCGAGCAGGTCGGCGAGGTAGTGCTCACCCAGGTACACCAGCGCAAACCCGAGCGTCGAGGTGTACGCCCATCCGAGCGCGCCCGCCACGGGCCCGCTCTCGGCGAGCAGCAGCGCGGCCATCATCGACGTCGCAAAGTGCAGCGAAGGCATTGCGGCTAGTGGATTGCCTCCAAGCACACTGTAGAGCGGCCCCCAGCGGTCCCGCCAGAAGGTCTCCCCGTACTCGACCATCATCCGACGCACCTCGATCGTGCGGCCATTCGCCGGGGCCGATGCCGCATACCAGGGCGGCGCGGTCGGCAGCACCCAGTAGATCATCGCGCCGATGTCGAACGTCGCGTACGTGAGCGTCGCCGCGCGGTCGAAGCGCCGCGGATGGCGCGCCATGATGTACGCCAGCGCCGCGTGCGGCATCGCAAACCACAGCCAGTGCGTCCACACGAGCGTCTTGTCGAGCGTGTGCCAGCGCGGGCCGTCGGGGCCGACCCGGGCGAGGCGTCGTTGCAGGCGTGTGCTCGGCAGCTCGCCGAGGCCGAGCGCGCGGTCGATCGCGATCGGGTAGTCGATGTGCACGCGCTGCGCCTGCGCGACGGCGTCGTCGTTGGGCGTCTTGTACGCCGCCACGTACGCCCACATCTGTAGGCAGCACGTAGCCACGTCGCGCGTGCGCGAGCGGGGCACCGCGACACACAGCCCGACCGGCGCGCAGAACGCGACCGTTTGCAACACGAGCGGCGGTGCATTCACCTTCCTGCGCACCAGCGGCGTCAGCACCCCAACCGCCACCACTCCCCAGGCGGTTGCTCTGATCGCCTTCGACCGCCGCACTGGGCGGGGAGTATAAGGACCGCAGGACCAATCACGGGGCCCGCAGGACCAATCCGGGGAGGCAGGACCAATCCGGGGAGGCAGGACCAATCACGGACGCCCGAGGGCGTCCGTCCTAGTCAGCCGGCCGGCCGGACGGGGGCCGAAACGCTAAACGCCGGCCCGTCAGCCGTCGCTCAACGCGACCTCGACGGCCGCTGGCGCGGCGCCGGGCTCACCCTGCGCCGCCGCCACCAGCGCGCCGACGACCGGGCTCGTCACGTCGGCCTCGGGGTGCCACTGCACGCCGAGCAGGAACGGTTGCGAGGCGGAGCCGTTGAGCTGCGCCTCAGCTACGCCGTCCGCCAGCTCCAGCGCCTCGGGCAGACCGTCCAGCGCCGAGGTGCCGGTCACGACCAGGCCATCACCCAGGCGGTCGACGCCCTGATGGTGGTGGGACTTGGTGGCGTGGCGCGTGCCGCCGACAATCCGCGCCACCAGCGAGCCCTCCGTCAGCTGCACGTCGTGGTCGGCGTCGTCGAAGCTGCCCGCCACCCGACAGTGCTCGTGGTGGCCGAAGCGCTCCGGGAGGTGCTGGAAGAGAGTGCCGCCGTAGGCGACGTTGATCAGCTGCATTCCCCGGCAGATGCCGAGCACCGGCAGCCCGCGCGCGACCGCCGCCCGCAGCAGCGCCAGCTCGAAGCGGTCGCGCTCGGGCACGGTGCTCGTCGTCTCCTCGTGGCGCTCCTGCCGGTAGGTGGCCGGATCGATATCGACGCCGCCCGCCAGCATCAGACCGTCGAGCAGGTCGAGCACCTCGCTCGGATCCCCCACGAGGGCCGGATCGGGTGGGATCATCAACGCCAGCGCCCCCGCGCTCTGCACCGCCTCGACGTAGTTGCGCGGCAGCAGCGCCGCCTCCTGGTCCCACACGCTCCAGCGGGCGCGCTCGATCGCCGTGCATATGCCGATCACCGGTCTTGCCATCCACACATAGGATGCCAGGACACGATCCCACCCTTCAAGCCCGCCGCCGCCGCGAGCGCATGGTGCGCCGCACCAGCGAGTGCGACCGCCGGTGGCGAACAGGCCGCGCCGCCAAACCCATCACCGGACCAGCGACACCCCCCGCACCAGCGAACCCCACCACCGCACCAGAGGAGCCAGCCATGAGCGACACCACCGCCACCGCCCTCGAAACCGTCAACCTCGTAATCGACGCCGACGGGGTCGCGACGATCGAGCTCAACCGACCACAGGCGCTCAACGCCTGGAACCAGCAGCTCGGCCTCGACCTGCGCGCGGCTTTGGAGCGGGCGGGCGAGGAGGAGTCCGCGCGGGCGGTAGTCATCACCGGCGCCGGGCGCGCCTTCTCCTCGGGCGCCGACCTGAAGGACTTCGGCGCCGAGCTCGACGAGAGCGGCCGTCCCGACGTGTACAAAGCGCTCACCGAGCGCTACCACCCGGTTATGCACGCGATCCGCGAGCTGCCCAAGCCGGTGCTCGCGTCGGTCAACGGCGTCGCCGCCGGCATCGGCTGCTCGCTGGCGCTCTGCTGCGACCTGATCCTCGCCGCCGAGAGCTCCTACCTGCTGCTCGCGTTCGTCAACATCGGCCTCGTGCCCGACGGCGGCTCCTCGCTGTTCGTGCCCACCCGCGTCGGCATGGCGCGCGCCACCGAGATGGCGATGCTCGGCGAGCGCGTGTATGCCCCGCAGGCGCTCGAGTGGGGTCTCGTCAACCGCGTGGTGCCCGACGAGCGCCTCGGCGATGAGACCACGGCGCTCGCGCGGCGTTTGGCAGCCGGGCCGACGCACTCCTACGCCGGCACCAAGCGGCTGATCAACAGCTGGCTGTACGCGCGCATGGACGAGCAACTCGAGCTCGAGGCGTCGTTGCAGCGCGAGATGGCGCACTCCGACGACTTCCTCGAGGGCGCGATGG
>DATMMB010000167.1:0-4451 GCA_035569895.1 Solirubrobacteraceae bacterium
AACACGGCCGACTCGCATACGCGCAACGCGCCGAGCGCGTCGGCGACGAAGGAGGGCTCGCCGGGTGTGTCCAGCAGATTGATCTTGCGTTCGCCCCACGCGAAGGAGCTGAGCGTCGTGGAGATCGACATCTGCCGCGCCTGCTCGTCGGGGTCGGCGTCGGACACCGTGTTGCGGTCAGGCACGCTCCCCAGGCGGCTCGTCACCCCAGCCTCGAACAGCAGCGCCTCGTGCAGCGACGTCTTCCCCGCCCCGCGGTGTCCGACGAGGGCGACGTTGCGAATCCGATCCGCGGCTGTGTGCATTCGATCTCCTTCCGGGGGTCATTCCAACATACAACGACCCGGCACCCAGCGCCAGTCGCGTTCCCGCTTCCAGGGACACGCCAACCCCACGACCTTGTCCAAGGGGCCGTCGCCGTTATTCCGGCACGCGCCAAGCCACGATCTTGCTGCAAGGGCCGGCTCCGCCGGCCTGGGCTGAGGGTCGACACCGCGGGGGGGTGGTAGGGAGGGGGGCCCGCCCCCCTCCCGTTTAAAAGCTGTCGCCCTGCATCCGCGAGCGCAACCGCAGCACCGCCTTGGTGTGCAACTGCGATATGCGCGACTCGGTGACGCCCAGCACCTCGCCGATCTCGCGCAGCGTCAGGTTCTCGTAGTAATACAGCGCGATCACGAGCTTCTCGCGCTCGGGCAGCCGCGCGATCGCGTCGGCGATGCGATCCTTCATGTCGCCCACGTCGAGCGCTTTCGCCGGGTCGGGCGCACCGGGGTCCTCGAGTGTGTCCATCAACGACACCTGGTCGCCGCTGGAGTCCGACACGCTCCACAGCTCGTCGAGCGCCGCGATCGAGGAGTGCGAGATCGCCAGCAGCGATTCCTGCAGTTCGTCCTCGGCGATGCCGAGCTCGTGCGCGAGCTCCTGGTCGGTGGCGGCGCGCTGCAGGCGGTGCTCGAGCTTGGAGTTGGCGCGCTCGATCTCGCGCGCGCGGGCGCGCACACTGCGCGGCACCCAGTCCATCGCGCGCAGCTCGTCGATGATCGCCCCCTTGATGCGGGTGATCGCGTACGTTTCGAACTTGATCTCGCGCGAGGGGTCGAAGCGCTCGATCGCCGAGATCAGCCCGACCAGCCCGTAGGAGATCAGGTCGGCCTCCTCCACGTGCGGCGGCAGCCCGGCGGCGGTGCGTCCGGCTACGTACTTCACCAGCGGCGAGTAGGCGACCACCAGGCGCTCGCGCGCGCGCCGATCGCCGTCGGCCTTGTAGCGCCGCCATAG
The DNA here is from genome assembly GCA_035569895.1 of Solirubrobacteraceae bacterium. Classification (GTDB taxonomy): domain Bacteria; phylum Actinomycetota; class Thermoleophilia; order Solirubrobacterales; family Solirubrobacteraceae; genus Palsa-744. The sequence continues at coordinate 1,279 of DATMMB010000167.1, forward strand.
ATCGCGCAGCTCGACCGTCTTGACGTTGGTCTCCAGGGCTCTACTCCGACTGATCAGGCTCGGGGATGGCTGCGGGCATATGCGCTTTTCAGCCTGGCAGACTCTACTCGAGTGTATACCTGCGTGGTCGAGACGCTCGCATGACCGAGCAGCTCCTGGATCGAGCGCAGGTCGGCACCGCCGTCGAGCAGGTGGGTGGCGAAGCTGTGGCGCAGCGTGTGCGGGGAGGCACCCCCGGCGACCCCCGCACGCGCGGTCCACTTGCGCAGCCGCCGGCGCACGTCGCTGGTGGAAAGGCGTTTGCCGGTCTTGCTGAGGAACAACGGGCCCGCCTGCCCCCCTCCACGGCTGCGCTCGATGTATGTGCGCAGCGCGAGCAGCGCCGGTTCCCCCACCGGCACGTAGCGGGTCTTGCGGCCCTTGCCTTCCACGCGCAATTGCTCGCCGTCCCAATCGACATCGCCGACAGCGAGCGACACCAGCTCCTCCGCGCGCAGCCCGCAGGCGTAAGCGAGCTCGAACAGCGCCCGGTCGCGGAGCAGCAGCGCGGTGGCGCGCACGGCGGGCCCCGGCGTGGCGGTGGCGGAGCCGGCCGGGATGCTTTCCAGCAGCCGCTCCACCTCACCCGCCTTCAACACCCGCGGCAGGCGCGCGGGCCGACGCGGGGTGGCCACCAGCTCGGCGGGATTGCCCGCGATCAAGCCGTGCTCACGCTGACTCGAAAAGAGGCCTCGCACGGCGGCGAGCTTGCGGGCGCTGCTCGCCGGCGCCGCGCCGCGCTCGGACAGCCACGCGACATAGCGGCGGATATCGCGCACCCTCACCGCGGCCGGCGCGAGTCCGCGCGCCCGCGCCCACAGCGCGAACTGGCGCAGGTCGATCGCGTACGCCGCGCGCGTCCGTTCCGCGGCATTGCGGCGGCGCAAGTCGTCCTGCAGCAGCTCCAGCGCCACCGTCCACGCCGCGGCCGGCTCTACCCGCTCGCGCTCCGCCACGCCCAGCCCGCCGGCGCTCCTCACCTCCGCTGCCATGCGGTGCTATTCGCCGCCCGGCCGCCGCTCACCTGCCCCGAGGGACTCCCTGCGCCGGAGCGCCACGACCGGCGCCAACAGCCGCCCGAGCTCGTGCCAGTCGCGCGCGCAGACCACGTCCTCTTCTTCGCACACCTCCTCGTTCCAGGGGTGCACGATCGTCGCCGCCGCGATCCCCCGCGCGAGCGCCTCCGCGATGCTCAGCGGGCTGTCGTCGATCAGCAGCTCGATCCCGTCGCGCAGGCACGACTCGACGCGTTCGCCAGGGCACTGCATGTCGTCGAACGGCAGCCCGATCGCCTCCAGCCAGGCGGCCGTCGCTCGCCGGCAGGAGAGCGAGGGGTGGCCGAGCACCTGCACGAAGTGGCCCTGCGCATGCCAGGCGCGCACCGTCTCCACGGCGCCCGGGTAGGGGACGCTCGCGAGGATGCGCTCGTCGCTGTGGCTCTCGCGCACGCACACGTCGAGCTGCTCGGGGCGCAGGCGCGTCAGGCCCCAGGTCAGCTGCTCCTCATATGGCAGCCGCACGCCGAAGCGCCGCCGCGACACCTCAGAGACCACGTCCCAGTGGTGGTGCAGGGTCGAGTCGATGTCGACCGCGATCCTCATCGTCGTTTCCCGCTTGCCTGTCCCTGCGTGTCCAACCTGTTTTCCGGCTCTACCTTCCGGCCCTACAGTCCAGCGCCATCCCCCGATGGATGCCTTCTCCTATAACACAACGCGCCGGCGATCGGATCAATTGCCTGTGACCCGATAAATTGTGTGGATGGCAACCATCGCCGCTCCCACCGCGCCCGCTCGGCAGAGCGCCTACGAGCCGCGGGAGCGCTCGCCGTGGCTGTACGTGGATTGGCGCTCGCACCAGCGCTGGACGATCGTCGACGGCACCCCGATCAACACGATCGAGCTGAGTGAGGAGGTCGCCGACCAGCCGCCGCTGCTGTTCGTGCACGGGCTTTCGGGCTCGTGGCCCAACTGGTTGGAGCAGCTGCCCGTGTTCGCCGCTGGCCGAAACGGGGATTCGGGCCGAAGGCCCGTGTCTCCCGGCTTCGGTCGGCGCGTGATCGCGCTCGACCTGCCCGGCTTCGGGCGCTCGCCGATGCCGGCCGAGCCGATCACGATCTCCGGCTATGCGCGCATGCTCGACGCGCTGCTGGGACAGCTGGGCGTGAGCGCCGCGGCGGTGGTGGGCAACTCGATGGGCGGCTTCGTGTCGGCGGAGCTGGCGATCAACTTTCCTCAGCGGGTGGAGCGCCTGGCGCTCGTGTCACCCGCCGGGCTCAGCACCTACGGCGACCCGCGGGGCCTGCGCACGCTGGCGCGCGTGCGCCGCATCGAGCGGGTGGTGGCGGCCTACGCCGGCTGGGTGGCGGCCCACTCCGACACGGTGGCGCAACGGCCGGGGCTGCGCAACGCCGCGCTCGGGCTGATCGCCGCCCACCCCAGCCGGCTACCGGCGCCGCTGGCCGCCGAGCAGCTCCGCGGCGCCGGCAAGCCCGGTTTCGTGCAGGGGCTCGCGGCCAACCTCGAATACGACTTCAGCCACCGCCTCGGCGAGATCGCCTGTCCCACGCTGATCGTGTGGGGCGACCGCGACCGCGTCATCACCACGCGCGACGCGGCGCGCTTCGCCGAGCTGATCCCCGGCGCACGCAAGGTGGTGTTCGAGGACACCGGCCATGTGGCGATGCTGGAGCGCCCCGCCGAGTTCAACGCGCTGCTGTCGGAGTTCCTGAGCGGATAGCGCATTTTTGCAGGTCGCTGTTCAGGCGGCGCATGCGCTGGCCGAAACGGGGATGCGCGCCGAAGGCGCGTGTCACCCGCTTTCGGTTGCGACGCCGCACATGTGCGGCGTCGTGGGACGGCCACATGTGGCCGTCCCGGCAGGGCCGCATGCGGCCCTGCCCCGGGGCGCGCATGCGCGCCCCGGCTCGCTCTTTTCTAAGCATGCGCCCCCGACATCGCCGGCACACGCGCCGGCTGGCTCGCTCTTTCTCTCCGCATGCGCGCCCTCGCACGCGGCGCCCGGTCCACTCCACATGCACAACCCACACACCCGCCGCCCGCGCCGCCAGAACCCTCCTCAGCGCGCGATCGCACCCTCGGCGGCGCTTCCCACGAGCTTGGCGTACTTGGCGATCG
>DATMMB010000168.1:0-4297 GCA_035569895.1 Solirubrobacteraceae bacterium
CGTCGTACTCGCCGCTCGCCACCGCCTGCTCTCCCAGCGACACCGCGCCCTGGTCGATCAGCCGGCGGGCGTGGGCGCGCGAGAAGCCAAACTCCTCCTCCATCACCGCCGGCAGGTGGACCGCTCCGTTCTCGGGCCGCACCTGCGCCGGCGGCATCTCCTCCGGCGCGCGGCGGTGGACGAACACTTGGTCGAACTCCCGCTCGGCGCGCTCCGCCTCCGCGGCCGAGCACAGCCACGCGACGATCCCCCATGCGAGCTTGCGCTTGGCCTCGCGGGGGCCCGCGCCGGCCGGCGGCTCGCGCCCGAGCAGCAGGCGGTAGTAGTCGCCCATGATCGCGTCGGGGATGCTCATCGTCTTGCCATAGATCTCCGCGGGCGCCTCGGTGATGCCGATGTGGTTGCCCAGCGACTTGCTCATCTTGCGCCGGCCTTCCACCCCCAACAGCAGCGGCATCGTCATGATCGCCTGCTGGGGCTGCCCGTAGGCGCGCTGAATGTCCCGTCCCAGCAGCAAATTGAACTTCTGGTCGGTGCCCCCTAGCTCCAGGTCGGCGCGCACCGCCACCGAGTCGTACCCCTGCAGCAGCGGGTAGAGCAGCTCGAGCATCGAGATCGGCGCGTTCGCCGCGTAGCGCTGGGCGAAGTCCTCGCGTTCCAGCAGCTGCGCGACGGTGGTGGTGCCCACCAGCCGCAGCAGCTCGCTCATCGGCATGTCCAGCCACTCGCCGTTGAAGCGCACCTCCAGACGCGCGGGGTCGGCGTCGAGGATCCGCACCGCCTGCTCCTTGAAGGTGGCCGCGTTGGCCGCGATCTCCTGCTCGCTCAGCATCGGCCGCAGCGCCGAGCGCCCTGAGGGGTCGCCGACGCGCGCTGTGTAGTCGCCGATGATCAACACCACCACATGGCCGGCGTCCTGGATCTCGCGCAGCTTGCGGAGCACCACCGCATGGCCGAGGTGGATGTCCGGCGCGGTGGGGTCGATCCCGAGCTTCACGCGCAGCGGGCGCCCGGCGCGACGCGCTTCGGCGAGCTTCTCCGCGAGTGCCCCCGCGGGCAGCGAGTCAACCGTATTTTCGGACAGCACGGCCGCGAGTCGCCCTGGATCGGTGCGCTTCGTTCGATCAGGGACCGGGTGGCCGGCCGCTCCGGGGGACGGCCGCACGGAGGGTTCCTCGGGTGGGTCGGGCGGGGAAGGCATGGCGGCCCAATGCTAGACTCCCGCCCCCGGTGGAGTCTGTCTCGCTGCCCGACCACGCCACGCGGGCACGACGCGCCGGCGGCATCAGCGCCACGCGCCTGAAGAAGCTGCGCTTCGTGCTGATCTTCGCCGCGCTCGCGCTGCTCGGTGCCGCCTCGTTCGCGTTCGGCATGTTCATGGCGGTGGCCTCCGACCTGCCCCATCTGGAAGCCAAGTACCGGCAGGACAACGCCCGCAACTCGGTGCTGCTCGACGACCGCGGCACGCCGATCGGAGTGCTGAGCGAGCGCAACCAGATCCTCGTCACCGCTCAGCAGATCCCCCCGGTGGTGCGCCACGCGGTGATCGCGATCGAGGACAAGCGCTTCATGACCAACTCCGGCGTCGACCTGCGCTCGCTGGCGCGCGCCTTCCTCACCGATGTGTTCCACCAGCACGCCGTGCAGGGGGCCTCCACGATCGAGGAGCAGTTCGTCAAGAACGCGCTCCAGCAGCAGTCGCACCGCACGATCCTCGAGAAGTTCCGCGAGGCGGCGCTCGCCTTTCAGCTGGCCCACCACTGGTCGAAGCTGAAGATCCTCACCGAGTACCTCAACACGATCTACTTCGGCAACGGCGCCTACGGGATCGAGGCGGCCGCGCAAACCTATTTCGGCCAGGAGCCCGCCCACGAAGGCTGCGGCCTCCCGCGCCACCCGCTGTGCGTGCAGCAGCTCGGCCCCGCCGAGGCGGCGCTCTTGGCGGGCATCATCCAGTCGCCCACCGACTACAACCCCGTCCTCTACCAGCGCACCGCACGCGAACGGCGCAACCTGGTGCTGGAACAGATGCGCGAACAGGGGTATCTCACGCGCGCCCAATATGAAGCTGCCACCGTGCAGCCGCTGCCCTCCCCGCAGGAGATCCAGCCGCCGCGCCAGCCGCTGGTGGACGGAGTCGACACCGGCTACTTCGACAGCTGGGTGGAGCCGCAGGTGATCGCCCGCTACGGCGCCGAGCGCGCCTTCTACGGCGGCATGCAGATCCACACCACGCTCGACCTGCACCTGCAGCGCGCCGCCGAAGAAGCGGTCGCCGGCTACCTCTCCGGCCCCGAAGGGCCCACCGCCGCGCTGGTGGCGATCGAAAACTCCACCGGCGACGTGCGCGCGATGGTGGGCGGGCGCGGCTACGACGAAAGCCCCTTCAACCTCGCCACCGAGGGGGAGCGCCAGCCCGGCTCCTCGTTCAAGGCGTTCGACCTCGCTGCGGCGTTGGAGGACGGCATCTCCCCCTACTCGGAGTGGGCCTCAAAGCAGAAGGAATTCATTGTGCCCGGCAGCGGCGGCAAGGAAAAGTTCGTAGTCCACAACGACGAAGGCAACTACACCGGCGTCAACACGCTGATCAACGCCACCGCCTACTCCGACAACTCGATCTACGCCGAAGTCGGGCTCGACGTCGGCACCAAGCGGATCGCGCGGCTGGCCCACCGCATGGGGATCACCACGCCGATCTCCACCAACCCCTCGATGACGATCGGCGGCCTCACCGTGGGCGTCACACCGCTCGACATGGCACATGCGTATGAGACCGTCGCCCACAACGGCCAGCGCGTCAGCGGCACGCTCGCCGAACCGGGCTTGCCCGACGGCATCCAGGAAGTGCAGGCCGGCACCCAGTCGCTGCCCGACGGCGCGCGCGGCGAAACCAACCGCGTCACCCTGCAGCGGGTGCTGGCGCCCGAAGTGGCCACCACCGAGACCTCCATGTTGGAGACCGTGCTGCAATACGGCACCGGCAAAGCGGCCGCGCTCGGCCAGTTCGCCGCCGGCAAGACCGGCACCACCTCCAACTACGTCGACGCCTGGTTCGTCGGCTGGGACTCCAAGTACACCGTCGCCGTGTGGGTGGGCTACCCCAATAGGTTCGTGCCGATGCTCACCGACTTCGACGGCGGTCCGGTGCTCGGCGGCACCTTCCCGGCGCTGATCTGGCACGACTTCATGGTCACGTCGATGCGAGTCGAAAAGGAACGCGCCGAAGAACAAGCCGCTCGGCGCCCCACCCTGCAGGAGCGGCGCGCCCTCGGCGCGACCCATGCGGGAGGCGAAGTGGAAGGCGCTGCGGCCAGCACCCCCTCCTCCCCCTCCCCTCCCGCTCCCATCACGTCGCGGGAAACCTCGCGCGCGCACGGCAACGCCAACATCCACCCCGCCCCGCCGGGCGCCGCCGCCGCGCCACAGGGCGCGCCGCCGGGCGGCGGCGAAACGGGCGCGGGCGGGCCCGCGCCGGCCGCCAAGAGTCCCCCCGGCGCCACGCCGGCGCCCGCCCCCTCCACGTCGGCCACCCCCTCTCCGGGGGCGGCCGAAGCGCCCGCCAAGACACCCGCGCCGGCGCCGGCGGAAGCGTCCCCGCCCGCCAGCGGGGGCACCAGTGCGCCCGCCGGCGGGGCGAGCCCCTGAGCCACCCGGCGCCCCGCCGGCGTCGACGGTCGAAGTCACTGTCGCGGCCGCACCTCTGCAGCGTGGCGAACGCGATGATCGTGCACCCGCCGACCAGTACACACCGGCAGGCATAAAGGGGGACGACCACCCTCACGGCCGCGCCTGGCGGGCGAGGGGCTCACAGCCGCGGGCGCGAGACGTGCGGGCTGGCCGCCACGCAGAAGCGCCACGGCAGCTCGGTCGCCTTGCTGATCCCGATGCGCGGGCCGCACCGCACCTCATGGCCCGCCGCCAACCACGACTCCCGCGGGGGGCGGATCGTGATCGGCCCGCACGTGAGATCGCAGCCGTTGTGCACCAGCTCGATCGCCAGCGCACTCGTCAGCTTGCCCGGCCCCGAGCAGAGATCCTCGCGCCGCCCCAGCCCGCGGCGCTCGCGCATCCGCGCGATCCCGCGCAGCGGCTCGAGCGCCCGGATCAGCACCGCCGCGCCCACCCCCTGCTCCTCGCACACCGCGTTGAGCAGCGCATGGATCCCGTACGAGCGGTACACGTAGGCGCGGCCCGGCCCGCCGAACAGGGTGCGCGTGCGCGGGGTCAGCCCGACATACGCGTGGCAGGCCGGCTCGTCTTCGTGATAGGCCTCGGTCTCGACGATCATCCCGGCGGT